>JAYTUF010000542.1:0-5835 GCA_043744755.1 Anatilimnocola sp. | reverse complement strand
GACGCACCCTGACCCCTTTATTCCTCCAGAAATCGACGATCGATGAAGCTCGTAGTTACCTCAGAATGGCTCGCATTCCGGCATTCACAAAAGTTCTCGGCGTTCTCGAAAATGGCTGGCAAACACGGGTGAGTACACGCGTGCCACCCCGCCGCTGCGGCGCTCGGGAGGGCGGAGGATGGCTGAACCGATGATGATGCCGAGCAATCGCGATGCCCCTCAACCAGGTAGGGGTGTTGAGAAATGGCGTGGTTTCTCAACACGCACCTAGCGCCGCAGCCGGGTGCGGGGCGTGGTCGTGTTGAAAAAGGGTGCCGGAAACTCAACAGATGGGCGGGTCAGGCAGCGAAGTGAGGTTCAGGCGATTAACTCTTGCACCACGCGGCCTTGCGGCACCAGCGAATGGGGGCGGCCGAGGGCGTCGTAGATGAGGGTGCGGGGGTCGATGCCGAAGAGGCGGTACATGGTCGCGACGATGTCGCCGGGGGAGACGGCGTTTTCGAGCGGTTGGCCGCCTTGGCGGTCGCTGCTGCCGTAGACGAAGCCCCGCTTCAGACCGCCGCCGAAGAGGAGGATTGAATAGCAGGAGTTCCAGTGGTCGCGGCCGCCCTGATTGTTGTTGATCTTGGGTGTGCGGCCAAAATCGCCCAGCACGGCCACCAGTGTGCGGTCGAGCCGGCCGCTGTCGGCCAGGTCGGTGACGAGGGCGCTGCAGGCGGCATCGAACTGTGGCAGCAATGTTCCCTTGAGCTTGGTGAAATTGCCGCCGTGCGTATCCCACGTCGCATTGGCATCGGGCGCCCAAGACATGGTGACTAGGCGAGTGCCCGCTTCGATCAGGCGACGGGCAAGTAACACGCTTTGGCCATACACATTGCGGCCGTAGCGATCTCGATTCTGAGCTGACTCCGCGGAAAGATCGAAGGCCTGGCGAGCAGCGTTGGCGGTGAGCAGTTCAAACGCTTGTTGCTGGAATGAGTTCATCGCCGACAACGAACGGTCGGCCTGTGTCTTGAGTTGTCGATCCAGCGACGTGAGCAACTGGCTGCGATCGGTGAAACGCTCGCGCGAGAGCTCGGCGGGCAAGGCCAGGTTGCGAACCTGGAACGTGGGCGTGTTCGGATCGTCCAGCACCCAGAAGGGATCGTAAGCGGCGCCTAACAATCCGGCCAAGAATCCGGGCTGCAATGGTCCGCCCGCGCCTTCTTGCGTCTTATAGGGCAGTGAGACATACGGCGGCACTGGCGCGGTCCGCTCCGGCTGCAACTTGGCCAGGACAGCGCCCGGGTTGGGATGATCCGTGGGCTTCGCGCCGCCCCCTTGTTCGCCGCGGTCATGCCCCGTGAGCGCCGCATAGACGGCCGCCGCGTGGGCATTGTTCACGCTGTGTCGCATCGAGCGGACGAGCGTGGCCAGATGCATCAACTGAGCGGTCTTCGGCAAATGCTCGCTAAACTGCACGCCCGGCACGGAGGTCGCAATCGGCTGAAACTCGCCGCGGATTTCGATGGGAGCGTCCGGCTTCAGGTCCCACATATCAAGATGACTGGGACCGCCGTTCAGGTACAGCACAATGCAGGCATCGGCCTTGCAGCCACGCTCGCTGCTCTGTTTACTTCCCTGGGCCGCGGCGGCCAACCATTGCGGCAACGCCAATCCCGCAGCGCCGATGCCACCGACGCGCAGCAGTTCACGACGGCTGAGCGCGGGTCTTTGATTGAAGGTCGATCCCATTCTAGAATTCGTCTCCTGCATAACGCGGCGAAGCCGCAGGAAGCCCGTCGCGTGAGCAAGGGCGAAGCGGGTACCAATTCGGCCGTTGCAAGCGCGCCTCGCATTCCGTCAGGGCATTTCACTGAATCGGCGGCACTGTGTGCCTTGATTCGTGCTATCGGACGGTTGCTAGTCGATGGTCCGCTCGCCGGACTCCCTTGCTAACGCGACGGGCTTCCTGGAAAGCCGCCACTTGTTAACCAAATTGTCAAATATACCTGCACGTATTTTACACATGTAGTTAGTAATTGTCAATCAGTTAAAACGGAGTACGTCGGAGCAGGGTGCCACGGGCCAGAGCCGGTGCTGAACGGCAAAGTGATTCAGTGACGCCCTAAACCGAATCGCCGCAGCGCTAGTTCTTCCGGTCGCCGGTTGTCGCATGCGCGAAGTCCCGCATCCAATCGCGGCCGGCGTTGCCGTACAGCCGCGAAGACGAAGGTTAGAACGCGAACGGTTCTTGCTGCGAGAGGCAGTGGAGCGAACCGAGGCCCCAAACGAGGTTCAGCGACGGACTGCCGATGACCTCGCGAGCGGGCATTGCGGCTTGCAAGATGGCGATCGCTTGTTCATCGGCGGGGTCGCCAAACTGCGGCACGATCACGGCGCCATTGACGATTAAGAAGTTGCCATAGCCGGCAGGCAGGCGTTGATCGTCAACAAAGAGCGGCCGCGGCAAGGGCAGGCGCACGATCTCGAAGGGTTGATCGTCCTGATCGGTCAGTCCTTGCAGCTCAACCAGGTTCTGCTGCGTGGGTCCATAGTTTTCATCGCTCGGATCGTCGCACACGCAAACGACAATCGTCCGCTCATTGACAAACCGCGCGATCTGATCGATGTGGCCATCGGTATCATCGCCGGCCATTTCGCCGCCCGTGAGCCAGAGGACTTTCTTGATGGCCAGATAATCGGCCAGGTATTTCTCCACTTGCTCGCGCGAGAGTTGCGGATTGCGATTCGGATTGAGTAGGCACGATGCGGTGGTGAGCAAACAACCACGGCCGTTCCCTTCGATGGCTCCTCCTTCGAGAATGATGCCGGGCGAGAAGACCCTTCGCTGTTGCATTCGGCCAATCATTCGCGGGACGAGATTGTCCTTATCAAACGGCGGATACTTGCCGCCCCAGGCGTTGTATTCCCAATCGACGAGGGCGGGCTGCGAACCTAGCGGTCCGCTCAGAAAGATGGGGCCGTGATCGCGGCACCAGGCATCGTTGGTTTCGATGTCGTGCAGCGTGACATTCTTTAGATCACCGACGAGGGCTTTCGCCTGGGCGAAAATCTCATTGCCACCGGCCAGAATATTGACCGGCTCGAACCGCGCAATCATACGCACGAACTGCGCGAACTCAGCGGGGACCGGCTCGAACTTGCCGGGCCAGGTGTCGGGATTGCGGGGCCAGGACAGCCAGACTGAAGCCTGCCGTTCCCACTCGGCGGGCCAGCGATAACCGAGTGCAGCCGGTGTTAGGTCAAGTGTTTCAGCGGGCATCGTCAAGGTACCGTTTCGTCAAGTCGCCATAAGCATCGATCCGCCGATCGCGCAGAAAGGGCCAGTGCGTGCGAACGACATCGATCAGTCCCAAGTCGCATGGCACGATCAGGGTTTCTTCCCCTTCGTGTTTTGCCTTGGCGAGCAAGTTGCCGTTGGGATCGCTCACGAAGGAACCGCCCCAGAACTGCAACGCGCCTTCCAGGCCCACGCGATTGGGCGCGGCGACAAACACGCCGTTCGCAATCGCATGGCTGCGCATCATGGTTTCCCAGGCGCTATGTTGGCTCGCGCCGAAGACTTCTTTCTCTTCGGGCAGCCAACCGATGGCCGTGGGATAAAACAAAATCTCCGCGCCGCTGAGTGCGGTCAACCGGGCGGCTTCGGGATACCATTGATCCCAGCAAACGCAGACACCAACGCGGCCGAACTTCGTTTGAAAGCTGCGGAAGCCCAGGTCGCCGGGCGTAAAGTAGAATTTTTCATAAAACAGCGGATCATCGGGAATGTGCATCTTGCGATACAAGCCGAGTTGCGTGCCGTCGGCGTCGAAGATGACGGCCGTGTTGTGATACAGGCCCGCTGCTCGCCGCTCAAACAGCGAGCCGATGATGACCACGCCATGTTTCTTGGCTGCTTCGCCCAGAGCAACGCTCGTCGGGCCGGGAATTGATTCCGCCTGCTCGAACTTCGCGTGGTCTTCGCTCTGGCAGAAGTAGTGCCCCGCGAACAACTCTTGCAGGCAAACAATGTTCGCCCCTTGATCCGCGGCGGCAGCAATCCGCGCGAGAGCCTTCTCGACGTTGGGCGGCTTGGCCTCGGTGCAGGTCATCTGCACAACGGCCACGTTGACGACGCGGGAGTCTTTGAGTTGATAAGTCATCGCACCAGAACAAATAGGCGGAGTAAGGAGCTTTCGAGAGAGCTAAAATTATAGGCAAACCAGCCCAGAACGTGTCGCGAGCTACGGGCGGATTTCTTCGCCGAAAGTTCACTGTTTCTTCATCATCGACGGCGACAGTAAAGGTGATTGTTGCTGGACAGTTTGTTTCTTCCCGCTGCCGCTCACGCGGACCGAGGTTGCTAATGTCGCGCGGCTGGCTCGTCATCGTCGGTTTTGGGGTCGCCCTGTCGCTGGCCGGTTGCGGAGAAAGCAAACTTGCGAAGATGAAGCGGGCCGCCGGCGCGGGAAACCCGGACGATCCACCCCCGACGAACATCACTTCCTTGCCGGCGCCGCCCCCTGCCAAGCCAGCGGTGGTGACTGCGAAAGTCCCGACACCGCCCACGGTGGCTCCGCCCGTCACAGTGATTTCGCCGATGACGGTTGCGATCACGCCGGCGACAAATCCGCCGGCGGCGACACCCATCGTGCCGCCGGCCCCCATCGTCGCGCCCAACAAGCTGCCCGCGAGTGCTCTTTCGGCAGACGAACGCCGCGCGCGAACGATCACGAACCTGTTCGCTATCGCCGCTGCGCTCGAAACGTATATGCAGAATTCCAACTCGGTCCCGGCCCCGGCTTTCACGGACGAAATCAGCCAAGCCCCACTTCTCAGTTGGCGGGTCGCCATCTTGCCGCAGTTGGGTCAGAGCCGGCTCTATAATCAATTCAAACTCGATCAGCGGTGGGACAGCCCGCACAACAGGCAATTGCTCCATCAGATTCCGCCGGAGTTTCAGTCCCCCGAACGGCTCGATGAAAAGACGAACTACGTCTGCCTGACTGGCGCTACGGTCGCGATGGCACCGAACGGCAATCGCCCGTTCACGCAGTTCAAGGATGGCCTGGCAAACACAATCCTGCTCGTCGAGGCCGACGATGGGCACGCGGTACCTTGGACTCAGCCGTCAGATCTGAGCGTGAATCTGGCGTCGCCCCCTGCGGGTCTTGGCAAGCTGCGGGGAGATGGTTTTTTCGCCATCCTCGCCAGTGCGCATCTATGCCGCGTTCCGGCCGAAGCCACTCCCGAGCAGATTCGGGCTCTGTTCACGTTCGCGGGGGGAGACGGGCCGAAGGCCAGCGAGATTGTCAAAGATCCCGCTGCGGCGACCATCGCAGCCGCCGCGGCCCTTCCCACTTCAGTTGGCGACGTGACACCGCCCGTGGTTGCGACGCCTGCGCCGCCCGCGCCGCCAGCGGTCAGCAATCCGCAGATCAGCGTCGCCGGGACGCCGCCCGCCGTCGACCTGCCCACGATTATTGCCTTTCTGACGCCGGCCGCTTCCCAGCGCTTGGGTGTGATGCCCGTGCCCGCGGAGCCTGAGTTGCGCGCTGCTCGTGATTTGTTGCGCGAGGTGTATGCCAAGGATTATGCTGCCGCCAAACGACCGGCCGAGCGCCAGAAGCTTGCCACACAATTGATCGCCGACGCGGCGACTGTCTTGGAAAAGCCCGCCGAGCAGTACGAAATGCTCCGCATCGCCCGTGACCTGGCCTTGCAAGCCGGCGATCTGACCACCGCACAGCAGGCGCTCACCGCGCTGGATAAAGCCTTCGCCATCGACGCTCTCGCGCTTCGCGCGAAGACGCTACGAGATTGGAAACAAGGTCCGGCTCGCGCTGGTGC
>JAYTUF010000541.1:0-5836 GCA_043744755.1 Anatilimnocola sp. | reverse complement strand
AACAATACCGAACTGACGTCATTCGAGTGCTAAAGTCCTGGCATCGCTATTCGCTGCGGCAAGCAGAAGCGGATCCATCATTGGCACAATCAATAGTGCCGACTTCGCCGCCGATCAAACGGTCGGCAGTGGCAACTGTGGAAAATAAGGGACAATTCATCGGACCCTTGCCACCATCGGATTGGGCAAAACTATTCGGCGTAACATGGGAGACCGTCAAGAGCTGGATTTCTGAGGGAAAGGTTCGAGCGAAAAAGATTTCAAGTAGAGCGTGGCTTGTTCATCAAGATGACCTTCCGAAACAAAGTAGCCTTTGACACAGAAACGAAAGTCCGAATAAGTCCGAATAAGTCCGATTATCCTCGAATATCCCCGAACTCTCGCAGCTCACTTCTAGCCGTATTTTCTTCTGTCGCAATGATGAGTGCATGAGCACTACACTGCGACCAATTGAACTGAATTGCTTAGCCATTCCCGCCGCTGAATTGGCCGAACGATTGAACGTCAGCGAGCGGCATCTTTGGGGCATGTTGAAGAGCGGCCGGCTCGGTCCGCAGCCGTTGGCCCTGGGACGCGCCAAACGCTGGCCCGTGGCCGAGATCGAAGCCTGGCTCGCCGCCGGCGCTCCGGACCGCGCAGTCTGGCAAGCCCTCCGCGAATCGCCCTCCGCCTAATCAACCCCTCACCGCGCCTCCCCGCTGGCCGCTGTGGGGGCGTGGGTGGCCCCTAGTACGCTTTCCAAAGGTAGAACCGTGCTTAATCCCTTTCTCGACAATGCGCTCGCTTACGAACGTCTGGGGCTGTGCGTGGTTCCCATGAACCCGCGGGACAAATCACCGGCGCTCCAAAGCTGGAAGCGCTACCAGAAGGAACGGGCAACCGTGGAGCAAGTCCGCAAATGGTTTGGGGCCGGCGAGCGGAACGTCGGTATTGTCCTGGGGGACGTTTCTAGCGGGGTGATCGTTCGCGACTTCGACAAGATCGAAGCCTATCACCAATGGGCCGCCGACTTCGCGGAACTCGCCCGGACGCTTCCCACGGTGCAAACGTCCCGTGGCCGGCATGTTTATGCACGGGCTGATGTGGCCGCGGTCCACGCGCTGTGCAAAACCACAATCTTGAAACTGGAGGATGGCGAATTGCGAGCCGGCGGATTGGTGGTTGCGCCACCTTCGATTCATCCCAGCGGATCGATTTATCGCTGGGTGAGGCCCTTGAAAACGCTGCCGCCGATGATCGATGTCATTTCTGCTGGGTTCCTGCCATGCAACAGAGAGGGCAGAGAGCGCTTAGAAGGGCGAGAGGACCGAGAGGACCGAGTGGTCCAAGAGAACTTAGAACATCGAGAGGAACGAGAGGCCCGAGAGGATCGAGAGACTGAGACTACTGAGATACCGAAGATACAAAAGACATTGCGCCGGCCACTTTTGTCGAATGCGTTCACCGATGCGGACTTCGACAAGAAAGTGCTGAGCGATATTCGCGCCGCAGTTCGGGAAACGGTGCCGACATCGAGAGGCCAGCGACACCGGCAGGTGTTTGAATTCTGCCGAGCATTGAAAGCGATTCCTGCGATTGCCGACGCACGCCCCCTGCAGTTGGCCAACGTCCTTCGATCCTGGTGGGAGCTGGCGCAGCCGCACTCGCAAACGCCGTGGGAAGAGCACCTCGCCGACTTTCTGGAGGGATGGGACAGAGTCAAGTTTGCCAAGGGGGATGGTCCAATTGTGCAGTGCTTTCGAAGAGCGCAGGAAAACGAACTCCCCGACGTGGCGCAGGAGTTTGAACAACCACTCTTGCGACTGTTGATTGCTCTCTGCCGTGAACTGCAGCGGGTGGCCGGCAGCGGTCCGTTCTATTTGTCGGCGCGCACTGCCGGCGGCCTGCTCGGTGTTGACCACACAACGGCGCACCGCTGGCTGACGTTGCTCAAGAATGTCGAGATTCTTGAATTGACCGAACGGGGAAGCCAAAACCCGAAGGATCGAAAGGCCAATCGGTATCGGTATCTGTTGCCGCTGTAGATGAAACCCTTTGCAAGGAGACTCTGAATTGATTGCTCACGCTTCTGTAGACTTTACTGGATACGATGACGTATACTTACCGAAGAGAACCTTCGGAGGATATGTCATGGCCAGCGAAACCGTTCGGATCAAACCAGACACCCACGCCAAACTGCGCGAGATGGCGGACAAAGCGGGCGAATCGATGCCCGACACCTTGGAACGGGCCATCGACGCGCTCTATCGCCGGCAGTTCTTAGAGGATGTGAACCGCGATTTTGCGGCGCTGCGAGGCAATCCCAAGGCCTGGCAGGCGGAGCAAAAGGAACGGGCGATTCTCGATGGAACTCTAGCCGACGGATTGGAGGACAAATGAACGCTGACAAACCGCTCCGTGGCGAAGTTTGGTACGTCGATTTCAACCCCGTCCGTGGGCACGAACAAGGCGAGAAGCGGCCGGCGCTGATCGTCTCCGCCGACACCTTCAACGCCGGCCCCGCGGGAATCGTCACCGTGGTGCCGATCACCACCACCGACCGCCGCGTGCGGTTGCATGTTCCGATTCAACCACCGGAAGGCGGACTGAAAAAGACCAGCTTCGCGATGCCGGAGCAGATTCGCACGGTCAGCAAAGATCGATTGTCGAAGGGCTGGGGCACGGTCAGCGACGAGACGCTGGCGAAGGTCGAAGACATGCTCCGGGTATTGCTGGACCTGTAGAAAACTCAACTCCCAAAAGGTAACTCGATCATGGCCAGTATTTCAAAAGACCCCGGTGGCCGCCGACGGATCATCTTCAAGGGGGGCGACAACAAGCGGCGCGCGATCCGTCTGGGGAAGGTGTCGCAGGAGACGGCGCTATCGGTGAAGGTGAAGGTCGAGCGATTAGTCGCCGCAGAAATCACTGGCCACGCGCTCGACAACGAAACGGCCGCCTGGGTGGCAAGGCTCGATGTTGTCTTGGCAGAGAAGCTGGCGCAGGTGGGGCTGATCGGCCAGCGTGAGGTGGCCGTCCTGGGGCCGTTCATCGTCGCCTATCTCGCCGGCCGGACCGACTTGAAGGCCCGCTCGGTCAACCGCTTAACTCGTTCGTTCACGTTGCTGGAAGAGTATTTCGGTAGCGACAAGTCGCTACGCGATATCACCGCGGGCGACATCGAAGAATACGCCCGCAAGGTGCGCCACAAAATGGCAGAGAACACCGCTCGGAAGAATCTGGCGAACGCCAAACAGTTGTTTCGCTTCGCCCAGCGCAAGCGGCTGATCAGTGAGAACCCGTTTGGAGAAATGAAGGGGCTTTCCAGCATCGCCAATCGCAAACGGGACCACTTCATTACCCGCGAGGATGCCGCCCAGGTGCTCGATGCGTGCCCCAATGGCCAATGGCGATTATTGTTCGCCCTGGCCCGCTTCGGGGGCCTGCGCACGCCCAGCGAGTCCTTGGTGCTGACCTGGGACGATATCGACTGGGGGCGAGACCGCATGCGCGTCCGCAGTTGCAAGACCGAACATCACGCCGGCAAAGACGAGCGGTTCGTGCCGATCTTCCCCGAACTCCGCCCGTACCTTGATGCGGAATATCACGCCGCGCCCGATAAGGCAGAGTTCGTCATCACGCTGGGCCGAGCGAAGGGAACGGCATCCAACCTGCGCACGACGCTTTGCAAGATCATCAACCGCGCCGGCTTGAAGGTTTGGGAGAAGCTCTTTCAAAACTTGCGGGCGAGCCGAGCGACCGAACTAGCCACTGAATATCCCGCCCACGTCGCCGCGGAATGGCTGGGGCACTCGACGCTGGTTGCGCAGAAACATTATTGGCGGGTGACAGAGGACGACTTCGAGCGAGCGACCACCACGACGAGGCCGGCGATAGAGGCGGCGCAAAATCAGGCGCAGCAAGCCGGTGAAACAGAGTGCATCGGGGCGAACGCCCAACCAGCAATTTGCGGAATCGCCGATGAATACGCGTTTTCCGCAACCATCGAAAATGGACAGTACCCCGGAGAGGACTCGAACCTCCGACCTAGTCTTTAGGAAAGACTCGCTCTATCCAACTGAGCTACCAGGGCCAACTGAGCTACCAGGGCCAATGACGACAGTGTGCATGGCAACTTCAGTTTTCGCTGATGGTCGCCGCAACGTCAATTGGCGATGAGTCGGCATTGCTGCATTGTTCTCAACCAAGAAACGAAAAATGCCCCGCGGCGAACTAAGTCACTGCGGGGCGGACGGAATGTTCACGAGGAACAAACCTGTTCAAATTGATCGAGAACCCAACTACGGAAGCTGCTCAATACTGCCTCGTTCGGTCTTCCGTTCCTCCGGCTGTTCCAAACGAACGAAGACGAAGGTTTCACTCTTGTTCGGTCCCAAGTGGACCAACACGGGTGTTTCGTCCTGCGTCAGGTTGTACAAGCCGGTTTCAAAGACGATGTCTTTGTTGTTATCGACGGAAAATGCGAGGCGTTGCGTTTCTTTGTCAACCCGACCACTCAGCGAGAAGGTTTCATCAGTCTTCTTGTTAAAGAATGTGCCGGTGATATAGCCCTTCTTATCGACGGCCAGTTGGACGAAGCGAGTTGGCTCGATCGCTTCATCGCGCTTGCCGCTATCGGTAGTTTCGACCACCGCGAACGTGCCTAAGCCGAGCCAATCTTCTGTCGCCTGCTGAGGAACTTCGGCTGGATCAACGGCGGCCAAAGCTGCTGCCGATTGAGCATATTCTTCGGCAGTGCCGACGCTCGTACCGTCAACGTACACATAGTTGTCGCGGTACACGACGTTGCCGCCCGTACCGTAGTCATAGTAGTAGGGTGAATTCCAATTGCCCCAACCGCCATACCAGCGATTCACACCAACCCAACCCGGCGAACCCCACCAGTAGCCGTGCGGCCGCCCACCCCAACCGTAGTTGAAGTAGGAATGCGGACGATACACATAATGGCCCGCCCACCAACGATTGCTGAAGTAGTTGTGATTATTGTGACGCCAATGGTTTTGGACGCGATTGTTATAACCGTGCCAATGATCGCGACGATCATTATGACGATCCAGGTAATTAACGCCCGCTGCCAGCCCGATCGTACCCGCTAAGGTACGGCCGAGATTGGCATTTAAACGGCTATCGACGCCGAGACGCGAGTCATACCACGACGGACGGACTGTCTGCCGGGCATTGACGCGACCTTCTACACCGAGGTGGTCGTTCACACGACCACGGCCGTCAACATCAACCCGATTGCGAATGTCGACATCGTTGCGATTGCGAACATCGCCTTCAACGCGAGCGCGCCCATCGACATCGGTTCGAACACGACCGTCTGTCCGACTATTTACACCGGGTACGTTAGCACGCGCCCCGAGTTTCGTGTTGGTATCCACGCCAGGCAAAATGTTGCTGCGGACAGGCGAACGACCATCCCGGCCAACATTCGCATTCGCGTTCGCACGAATATCTCCGCCACGAACCGCGGCATTGCCGCCGACGTTGGCATTGACGCCCGCACCAACACCTGTTCGGACATTATCACGAATCGATCCTTGCACATTGGCGCCAGGAGCGACGGGCCGCAGCGTGGTGCGCGGACTGCCACTTAGATTGGTTCCAGCGGACGCATTGCCACGAACGGTTCCCGGGACATTGGCACCTACTGTTGCTCGCGGTGCGACATTCGCATTTACGCGCGGGGCAACATTCGCATTCACACGCGGGGCAACATTAGCGCTGGCACGCGGCGTTACATTCGCGTTAACTCGCGGAGTAACATTCGCGTTAACTCGCGGAGTAACATTCGCGTTAACTCGCGGAGTAACATTCGCGTTAACTCGCGGAG
>JAYTUF010000540.1:0-5839 GCA_043744755.1 Anatilimnocola sp. | reverse complement strand
TTGGTCATCAACAGCAGCTTCGACGTCGAGAACGTCTGCACCTGCCGCCAGTCGCGCGAGGACGGCTCCATCTGCGCGCACTCCGTCGCGGTCGGGCTTTCCTGTAGGCGCTCGGTGGCCAGGGCAGGCAGGCCGTCGGACCCCTTGCGCATTGTCGCAGGGCTCCACCGCCAGGAACACCGCCAGGAACACCGCCAGGCCCCCGGCGAAACCCGGCACGGCCCCAGCCTCCGGAGGAGTTCGAGAATCAACGAGATCTGTCCAGCCGACGACACCTGGACCCGGACACCCCGGGGCAGTTCCACCACCACCGGTTCCGTCGGACGGCCGGGGATCGTCGCCTCCACGAACTGCACGGGCTCCTTCTTGGGGCGTCCCCGGCGGCGGACACCGGCAGCTCGGGGTGCTCGCCGTCGCAGCCAACCGGCGAAGGTCGGATACTTCACCCCGATCATCCGCGCGAACTCCACACCGCTCGCTCCACTGGAATCGAACTCCCGCAGGATCTCAGCCCGCTTCTCCGCAGGCGTCCAAACCCGCCCCTTCGCGTCGACCTTCAGCGGGGCCATCTTTCCAGGCATCAATGTCATATCCCCAACACCATGACCCTGACGCCCCACTGTGCATACCGGCGCTACAGGCGACGCTAACTTTCATCCCCGTCATCAGCGCGCTGGAGAAACGGCTCGAACCCGAGGTCCGCTTCCGCGCCGAGGCGCACGGGCAGGATAAGCGCGACGCGCTCGCCGAGTTCCACGGGAATATGGAGTCGTTCCGCCAACAGGTGAAGCAACGGCGCCAGTTCCAGCCATAAGAACTGGCGAAAGCCGCTGTCGAGTGACCAGAATCGTAGGAGGCCCGTCGTCTGTCATGCCCCCTTTCTCCCGAACACCCAGTTGCGGAACCAGAGGAAATTCCAGGTGATGCCGACGACCATCGCCGCGGCTTTGGCTCCATTGCGCTGGGTCACCGGCCAGTGCTCCGGCGGCACGGAGGCCAAAAGGCTCCACTGGCCATGGGCGTGCTGCAAAATCGCCGCCATCCCGTTCAACACGATGCTTTGCACCAAGGCCACGCCGGTGACCGTGACCAGGACGAACCGCACCGCTTGACGGCTCCACCGCCCGTCCTGTCCGGCGAACACCAGATTGCGTTGGCTGAAAAAACTTGTGGTGAGCGTGACGATCGAAGCCAACAGGTGGGCCGGCACCAATGGCAACTCCAGCCAAGGACCGCTCAGCAGGTTGAACAGAGCCAGATCCAGCAGCGTGGTCGCCGTGCCCACCAGCCCGAAGCGCGCGAGCAGACCCCATCCCCGCATCCGACCACAGGGACGCGCTTGGGCGGTTGGAAGCTCAGTGGCAGCCATGTCGGACAAACCGCTTCAGTCCGGCTCCGCGCTACGGGTCTGCAGCCAGCGGAGGTCCGCGCTGTCAGGGGCGACATGGATCCGGGCTTGTGCCTTGCCCAACGGGACCAGCAGGGCCGGCTCCGTCCACCGCCGCGCTTCCGTGTGACCATCGGTGAAGCTGAAGACCCCGTTCCCGCCGTGATACCGCGCCGGGTAATCGATCAGCGCGTAGGGACGGGGCGTCCCGTTGCCTTCGGGATCAGAGGTGTTCGAGAGGTCGGTGGCAAACGAGGCGTCGTTGATCGAGTCGCTCCGTTCGTCGAGGATGAGCAAGATCTCCGACGGTGCGCCGACCTCTCCACGTCGGTAGTAGCTGCGGAACTTCGCGCCTCCGCCTCCGTTCCATCTGGGCTTCTCCCCGTTCAACCGGAACGGGGCCAAGCGGCAGTTCATGGAGACGGAGCGGACATTCCGGCTGTGATCGGCGGGGCATTTGTAGAGCCCGACGATAGGGGCATAAGGTAACAGCAGCGAATGGGTCGAGTCCGTCAACCATGCGCCGTTGTGCTGGTCCGCAGCCCGCAACATATGACCCGCCACCCAGTTGGTCGGCACGGCCAAGTTTTCGCCGAAGTCCTGGATACCATCCAAGTTCAACGGCAAGCAGTCGGCGTGGTCATCGGCGTAGAGGCCCCACGCCAAGGCCAGTTGCCGATGATCGTTGAGGCAATAGGCCTGCTGCGCCCGAGCCTTGGCTTGGCCGACTCCCGGCAGAAGCAACGCCGCCAAGATCGCGATGACAGCGATGACCACCAAGAGTTCAATCAATGAGAAGCCGGCCCTTGCTTCCGGCCGGGACAAGGCCGTCAGGCGAGGAATCGCGCCCGCTCCCGACGTAGTCCGTTGCGCTACCGAGGCGGGTCGGACGCCGGACGGCACCCGCACTGTCCCAAGACTTCGCCCGCTCCAGATCCGGCGCGAGAGCGCACTGGACGACAGCCGTGTCGGCCGTCGTCCCCGCTGCTCTACGACGGCATCGTCCTTCAACGGGCTCATACGAAATTTGTGCAGCCAAAGCCTACGTCTGTGATGGTCATCAATTCAAAGGCCAAACCGCTTAAACGGCGAAGAAGAATGAGTCAGATCGATGACTACCGCGCTACGCGTGACGCTTACAAACTATTCGCTCACCAAACTAGGCCCGCCTCTGGTTTGGAATATCGCAATCACCAAATGACGGGCCAATCGGAGCGCGTCGTGCCCGTCGAGCGGACTGTCAAAGATGGGTGCCTCTGAGAGGATAACCACCTTATCGGTTCGCCGGCAGACTTCTCGTACGTATCCAGACTTCGTCCGCTCCCTGATTCCATACCAAAGTATATCCGTCCTGCAAGAATGCGTTGATAGGCGAAGTCGGAGGATAGTGACGGCGGTCGAGGTGAAGAAGATCCGGTTTCCCGGCAATTACCTTGGTCACCACGCTCTGTTCTGATAGGTCGCCACTCCAGAAGCGTTTCTTTACCAACAGCGCCAAATCCGGAATTGGAGTCAACCGGGAATGGAAATAAAAGATGGGACGACGGCTAAACATGGTTGCTCGCCCTCGGGAATTCGCCCGGATGGCAGCCAGCACCGGAGATTCTTGCCCCTTTTCCGCCATGTTCAATTCCTGCCATTGGTTCCGAAACCGCGGAACCCCGAAGACCACGGCGGACCCAATCAGCAAGGACGCCCCCGCCACGCTTCCGGTAGTCACCGCAACCCAACGCCAATCCCGTTCGCCGCCCGCCAGCGTTAGAATCACCTCGATGCAGGTGACCAGGCCGTAGGCTGAGAGCGCGGAGGCTGGAATTGCTATATGTACATAGTAGAAGTACCAGTACGGCTTGTGGTTGAGGTGAATCAGTATAGCCGCGCCGTACATCGCAACCAAGGCCGCAAAGGGCAGCCACTGACGCCGCCACACGAGGCAGATTATCCCGAGGAAGCCACCAATTAGCGACTCTTCGTGATACCAAAGGTAACGCCACGTAAACTCATAGTTGCGGTTCGCTAAGACCTCATACGAAGAGGAAGCTTTGGCGTGGTTGTCCCACAACAGGTCCCATCGCCAACTCGGCGCCAGTGCCATAATTGTCCCAAACGCCAACCCCGCCGCCGCCCCAACCAGCGCCAAGTTGCGGACCGCGCGCATATATCGGTCCGCCCCGGAATCCACAGCAACCTGTTTTGTCCCGACGACTTCGGGAAACAGGCTGCCAAGCACGACCCACAGGATAAGCGCCGGCGCGTACATGGCGGTGATTAGCTTGAGCTGGCACGCCGCCCCCGCTAGGACTCCGCTGGCCACAAAATGGCCCCATTTCCCTGATTCGCAACTCATTCGCGTCATAGCGATGGCCAGAGTCATCACGGCAAACGATGGAATCTCCAGCATTGCCGAGACATTCAAATCCAGAATATGGGGACTGAGCAGCCAGAAGCACGCCACTGGCAACAGCGTAATCAGTCGTACTCTCCCAAAGACAGTTTTGGTGACCGCGCACAGCAGCCCCATCGCGAACAACGCGACCATGACCCGGGGCACCACGATATTGTCGCCAAAGCAGGCCAACACCAAGCGAAGAATCTGGCTGAAAAACCAAGGCTGGTCATTCCAGCAATTGCCGGCTTCCCCGCTACGCAGCACCAACACCTTCGCCAACTCCATTCCCTCGTCCCCACCCAACTCGACGGCCTCGTTCAAAAGCATAGGTTCTTAGTTTGAGTATATTGTTCTCTCGATCATGGCCTGCCCCCAAGCCCATCTCACCAGTAAGCGGTCGGGTGGTATCACTCAGCTCCCGATTTATTCAGGGAGCGGCACTAAGCACTGCAAACGGGATCGAATTTGTGTACCGGTCACTCGCAACAATCTCGACATCCACCATCCCCTTCGTAATCGCCTGCTTCGCGGATTGCTTCCAAGTCAGCTCCAGTTCAATTCCGTCCTCCGTGTCACGACTACGACGGACGGAGACCGGCCCATTGGTTGACAGATTTCGGAACGCCACCTTGGGCACCCCAAAAGTCCGCACCATAACCGTCCTCGTATACGACCCAGGCCAGAACAGGATGTATTTGTCTGACACAAACGGTGCAGGTTCGTAGGTAAAGACGAACTGCAGGATCATCGATTTTCCCGAACTCAATTCGAGTAAAACACTCTCCTCATGATGGCCTCCCGGTTTGCCCGACAAGCGGATCTCCATAGGTATTGCCTGGTTTGGCACCAATTGTTCTCCATCTTTGACGCCTACCGCGGTGCACCCACAGGATGTCCGCACCCGCGAAACCGTGTCTGGGGCATCGATCACCGGTCTCCAATTGAACTTAGTGAGCCTTCCTTTGACCGTCCCCATGTCTACTCGGTTGGTCAAGAAGGTCGACGATGCCGCCGCCGGACTGCTGGGGTCGTTGCCAACGACGGTCGCGGCCGCTTGAGCTTCGGAGCCCGTCAAATCCGAGGCTAACCCCAAGACCAGCAACAGACCCGCCGCAATCCGGCCGGACTGGGAGTCTCGTCGATAAATTAGCAGGATCACGGCTGATCCCAACGCCGCCAGCGCACTGACTCCAAAGAACAGGCCCATTTTTCCCTTCCTGGGACCGGCTGCAGCGTTCGTGCGGGTCTCCAATACATGCATCGCAGTCAAGCGGTCTTGGGCTGCTTCCGCATATCCGGCATACTGCGGGGCACTCCGTTTGCTTACGATTTTCTCATAGAGATGTTTTGCCCGCCCCACCATTCCTGACTCCTCCAGACAAACCGCTGACAGCAGATCGAGTTGTCCCTGCCTGGCGTCCAACTCCGGCCCCTTCAATTCCCGTAGAGCCGTCAGGATTTGAAGTGCCGGACCAAATTTCCCCCTGACCTGAAGGATTGCCGCCAATTGGCATTGCCCTTCGATACTCGCATAGGCCGACGCATCCACTTTCTCCAAATAACGGTACAACGTCTCCGATATATTACCATGCCGCAGTATCTGATCTTCCGGACTGTTTGCGGAACGCTTTGGCGTAGCGGCGAGGCTCAAATGCCGCAGGCTGGTGGTGCGGATTTCGTTGTACGCCGCCTTCGGATTTTGCGCGATCAATGAATGGTGGGACTCCAATCCTATTATCATCTGGTCAACGTCCTCGCCACCCAAGACTTGCTCAAGAGTGGTCTCCACCTCAACGTCCGGCGGAAGCTTGAGGCCATACTTGGCGACACCAAACTCACGTAAGTGTCGCGAGACCTCAGGCAGTTCATTTCCCACCCTAATCACCTCTTCGAAGGCCTTGCTCCGGTTCTTCGCCTCTTCCAAGTACCGCTCAAGGTAATCAATCGCCTCTTTGGCTTTACCACGCCTCGCGTTCAGCAATCCCTGAAACACCAGATTGGTACTGAGAGCTTCGATGCGGTTCGTCGCGATGTACGCCTCCACATTGTCGTACTTCTGCTCA
>JAYTUF010000539.1:0-5865 GCA_043744755.1 Anatilimnocola sp. | reverse complement strand
GCCACGACCACGACGCCGATGCGCTCGCAAATCTGGCTGGAAAGAGAGCGGGTCAGGCGCAGGGTCAGCAGAAAGACCCCGAGCGCTGCCAAGGCGATGGCCAGCGATCCCCACCACAGATCCGACATCGAAATCTCCTCTGCCGCCATGGGCAAAAGAAGACCGAACGGGCTCCACGCACCGATTCCATGTGAAGAAGGTGTGAAGACTGAGTGAATAGTAGGAAAGGAGAGGCGCCAAGTCCAGGGGAGAATATCGGCTGTCAACGGCCGAAAAACATGAATGTGCCCCGTTGCCCGAAGCCTTTGCTTCAGTCAAGTGGCATGGCAGAGTGCCCGTTCACAAGGCGATTGGCGACTCGCACGAACCAAGGGGTTCGTGCTACGTGACAATGATGATCGACGTGTAAACGCGAAGAACCTTAACGGCCGCCGCGTCCGCCACCACCTGCACCTCCGCCGAAGCCGCCAGCGCCGCCGCGATTGCCTCCGCCGCCACCACGATTACCGCCACCCTGCAAGGCATTGAAGATTTCCATCTGGGCGCGAACGTCGTTGGAGACGTTCGGCGCCCCTTGCGGTGGTTGACCACCCCCTTGACCCGCGCCTGGACCGCCCGGCCGTTGACCGCCGCCGGCTGGCGGAGCACCGCCTGGGCGACCAGTCGTGCTGTTGGTGGCTGTTTTGGTGGTGGTTATCGAAGTGCCAAACATCGATCCGAGCGAGCGGGTGATGACATCCGCGTTGGCGCTGCGGAGGGAAACGACCTTCACGACCTGGTCGGAAGACAATTCTGAAACATCAAGCTGCTGGACGAGGGCCTTCACTTCCTCAAACAGATAATCAGGGGCCGAGACAATCAGCGAGTTGGTGCGGGTATCGACGCCCACCGTCATCTTCTGCTCTTCACCTTTGCTCTGTTGCTGCTGACCGCCGCGGCCACCGCCCCGCAGGGCGCGGATTAAGTCTTCGGGATTGGGTTGCCGCGGCTGACCGCCGCCAGCAGCAGCGTCGGCCGTCATCCGGCCGGCAAAGACCTGGCGGACGACGACCGCGATGGCGTCAGCAGTAGTGTTATGTACGGGGATGAAGCGGGGCGAGGGGCTGGTTTCGACCTTTTCCGGGCCGGACGGTTGATCGATGACTTGCAGATAAAGTTCGACATTATCGAAATCGCGGGGGCTGGCCTGAATGATCAAAGCATTGAGGCGGATATCGGGAATGATTGTCACGCCGCTGGCAGACGCAGCAGCACCGCCTCCGCCACCCAAACCGCCCAGCAAACCGCCCAGCATGTCACCCATCATGCCCTGGGCGAGATCGCCCATCAGTCCGCCGCCGCCGCCGCTAGGTTCGCTGCTGGCAGGAGCGCCACTGAGAATTTCCGTGAGCAACGTGGCCGCGATCTGGGCCTTGGCATATTTCAGATAAACGATGTGTGGTTCTTTGGCTGTGCCCCGCGAATCGACGATTTGACGCAGGCGGGCTTCTAACTCGTCAAGCGCATCGAGATCTTCCGAAGCGATCACAATGCCGTTCGGGCCGATCGAAACGGTGATATCCGCGCCGGGCACCGACTTGGGTTCGGCGGGAGTGGCTGGTTCACTGCCTGGTTCGGCAGGTTCCTTTTCTTTTTCTGTCACCGGCGCAGGCTGACTGACGAAGTGCGTCCACACTCCGCTTGGGAGCGATAAGGTCGTGGTGTCTTTTGGTGTGGGGGCGGGCACTGGCGCGGGAGCCACGGCGGGTTTGGCAGGTGCCACGGCCGGTTTTGCAGGTTTGGTAGATGGGCCAGGCACGGTTCCCGGCGGCAAGCCAAATTCCTCCTCGATTCGGCGCGATTCAGCATCCGCACCGGGGGGCGAAGTCAAGGGCTGCAGGCGACTGGCACCGGGCGGTCCGGCTGGAGTGGAATTCAGGTTGTTCTGCAACTGCGCCGGCAGATTGGGCTTGTGGCGGTGAACCTTCAGCTTGTTAGTGTGGACGGTTGGCCAATAGGCTTCGACCTGACTGAGGGCGCTCTCCATTGATTTGCCGGTCCCTTGCAAGTAGCGAACCTTGTCGCGGACCGTGGAGGTTGTGGCCGTCGTGCCGCCCAGCTCACCCATTTCCTTGAGCAAGTCCTGAATCTTCGTCAGCTGCGCGGGGCTGGCGCGAACCAGAATCTGCAGGTTCGTTGGGTCGGCAACCACCTTGGGCGCATTGGGCGCGGGCTTGTCTCCACCACCGAACAGCTCGTTGATTTGCAGCGTCATTGACTGCGGATCATTTTTGAGCAGCTTGAACGTTTTGTACTGGGTGGCATCGCGCTGCAGTTCGTCCAGCGTGGCTTTGATCGTCGCATGTTGCGACGGACGGCAATGCGCGACAAGGTTGCCCGACTTGGGATCGAGCGTCAATCGAACATCAGGCAAACCGGCGAGCAAGGTTTGCAGGATTTGCAGCACCGAGACGGGGTCTGCATTTTCCACGCTGTAGATTACTAACTGCGGTTGTTCTAGCGGAGCGCCTTCGAGGGTGCCCCCCGCGGCTACATCCAGCAACACTTTCAGCTTGTTAATCTTCTCAATCTTTTCCGATTTGCCGGTGGCGAGAATTCGCATGCCGAGTTCATCGACGGCAATCCGCAGTGAACCATCCGGGGTGGCGTTCAAAGCAGCGGGAATGCCTACCAATTCGCGAGCGATCAGCATGAACTCGCTGGGACGGAGGTTCTCAAGCTTGATGACCGTGACCTCCTCATCCTTGGGCGTTTCTGGGTTTTCGATCGACTTGATGGCATTGCGAATCAAGCGCAGCGTGCCGGCCGTCTCGGTGACGACGAGTTGCTTCGCCTTCGAGAGGACGACGACCTTGCCTTGCAGGCCCACCAACTTCTTCACTTCGACTTCGGCCTCTTCGGCCGTGATCTTGCTCAATTGAAACTGGCACTGCACGATTTCGAAATCACCCTGCTTGTCGAGGTCGGCTTCGGCAATCCGCGGCGCGAAAATATCGGGAAGCTCATCTTCGGAACTAAGCAAAAACAACATCCGCTCGCGGCGGATCAGGCGATACCCTTTGGTAATCAGAACGCTGTTGAGCAGGTCAATGCCCTGGGCCGGCGTATAGGCTTTGCTGTCGGAATAGTTAAATGTCCCCGGCGGATAGACGTCCGATACCAGCGAATAGTCGGCCTGGTCGGCGAACCAATCGATCACTTCTCTCCAAGGGGCATAGCGGAATTGAAACTTAAGCTTGACGTTGGGATCGCGGGCCTTGAGCGGGTCACTGGCTGGCTTAAGCGACGTGTTACCAGCCGGGCGACCCGTGCCGGCAGTTCCGGGAACTCGTGGTGCTGGACCAACAGCAGGTTTCTCCGTTCCTGGTTTTTCCGTTGCCGGTTTTTCCGTTGTTGGATTATCGGGATCAGCGGGGGGCGCGGCCTGGGCAACTTCACCGCCGACCCGGCCGGCGAGAGCTTCCCATTTGGCGCGTTGCTCCTTGGTGAGCATGCCGAGCATTTTGCGTTCGAGCTCCACCTTCACCTTGGTCCGTTCGGCCGCGGGAACGGCAGCCGTATCACGCAGGAACAATTGGTGCATGATGTCGAACTGGCCCCGCTGCTGCGTGGTGAGTTCGACCTGGTCGGCAATCGCTTTCTCCAGCAGGCCGGCCATCCCGGCTCGTTGCACGCGAATCTGCTGCAATTTGGTTTGCTGCTCCGGCGTCAGCAGCTTCAATCCTTGTTTTTCTGACTCAGCAACATAGGGCGCTAGCTTGGCATCTTTTTCGGCTTGCTCTAAATCCTTGATTTCGAGCACAAGCGCGGCGGCATCGTCTTCGCGCTGGCCGATCAATTCGGTGAGTTGCTTTTGGACTTCCTCGCTCAAGCCCAGTTCCTTCATCACCGCTGGATCACCAGCGAGCGCAAGCACGCCAACAAACGTCGCATCAGCGGCAACGGTGGCAGCCAGGGAGCAGACGCAAATCCAACTGGCAAGGACCAGAGCAGCCAGACGAGCAAAGCAGGACATATTGAGGATCCTTCAGCGGACCAAACGGAACGACGAACCAAAGACAGACACCGGCAATTAACGCAAAATTCTGCCCGCTGGCGGAATTCACCGTTAACTAATCTAACCCGCGGCCGGTGCCGGGGTTCCGATTGCTAGCGAGGTCGCGGGCTGAAATCGGACGAAGTGTACCTAAACCCGTCCAATCATGGTACTTAATTGGCACTCACGGGGCCAGCATAATCGGCGGCAATTGCTTTCCCGGCACCCGTCCGCTCGTTACGATAGGAACTTCCTTCTCCATTGAGCTTTTCCGCTGCAAAACGGCCTGGACATGAATCGATTGCCGGTTTCTCTGCGCTGGGCGATTATTGCAGCAGCGTTCGCAATTGTCGGCGGTCTTAGTCATTGGTCCGGGGCCGGAAGTGCCTTTTCTACTGATTGTGCCGGCGCGGACTGGCCCGCCCCCGTCAAGCTCGACCCCCAGGCTCTGGGCATCGACCTACCCGCTGGATCGGTCGTAAAGGGAAAGGGCGAAGCCGTCACCACGCTCGATCAAACCTCCGAACCGGTCGTAGCCCGCGTGTATGTGACCATTGGCGAGAGCGCTTTGGTGCTACTCCCCGATGGTCAGATTGCTGCCCGCAAGAAAGGAGAGTTCTCGCCCACCGATCGCAAGTTTGAGCCGGTGGATAAGAAAGTGCTGGCCGAGCGGCTGCTCCGCATGGACTTCGCGGGCTTCAAATCGAAGCAGACGAACCACTACCTCTATATCTACAACACCAGCGAGGAATTCGCGCTGGCTACCAGCCGCATCTTGGAGACGATGCTCCCCGGCGTCATCTTGCATGGTAAGGCCATGCAGATTGAAGTCCGCGAGCCGTCGCTGCCTCTCGTGGTGGTTATGTTCAAGACCGAAGCCGAGTTTCAGAAGTTCCAGCGGATGCCGCCCGGCGTGGTCGCCTATTACCATACGCTCAGCAATCGCGTGTTCATGTATGAGCAATCCAGGCTGGCGGAGGTTCGTCCCGACCTGGCAGTGCAACAAGCGCTCGCCACCATTGCTCACGAAGGGGCGCATCAAATCCTGCATAACATTGGCGTGCAACAGCGACTCAGCATCTGGCCGATGTGGCTCAGCGAAGGCCTGGCCGAGTATTTCGCACCGACCACCGCCGGCGAACGACTCCGCTGGAAAGGGGCCGGGCAGGTGAATGACCTGCGGATGTTTGAATTAGAGCAATACATCAAAAGCCGCGCCGCGGATAAGCCGGACGGGCAACTGATCGAGCACACGACCCTCGCCGCGCGGCTGACCAGCACCGGCTATGCAACCGCCTGGTCCTTGACCCACTATCTGGCCAAGAACAAGCGGGCCGAATTCAATGACTACGTGAAGCGCATGAGCACGCTCGGTCCGCTCGAAGCGACTGGCCCGATCGTGCCGCCGGGCATCGTCCGCGAAAATCTGGCTACGTTTCAAATCCAATTCGGCGAAAACTTGCCTGATCTCGAAACTCGCCTGGTGCTGCATCTTAAGAAGCAGCCTTACACCGATCCCTTCGCCGCCATGCCTCACTACGTCGCCACATTACAAGCGGTCGATGGCCGGCGACCGATCCGCACGGTCAATACGTTTCATTCCACATCGCTGGCCGAGAAGTGGCTGAGTGACGCCACCCAGCAACTCCCTGAAGCCGCCCGACCCAAAGCCGAGACCGCAGTGCGAGCCTTCCCCAATCGCGCCGCCGCGGAAACGTGGGCGCGGCAGTGGTCCAATAACAAGTAAGCACCCATTTCGCCACGTCGCTTGCGACGTGTTTTCCGAAATAAAACCCATAACTCTGGAGAACTCCTGCCATGGTGCTCGC
>JAYTUF010000538.1:0-5867 GCA_043744755.1 Anatilimnocola sp. | reverse complement strand
TTTGCTGAACACGCCCGACGGCTAATGCAGAGCAATAGGTGTACCCGCAATCAAACCCCCGCGCTAGCCCAGACTACGCAGAGTGCGCGCCGGCCGTGGTAAGCCGAGTGGATCAGAATCAGCGTATTTAAGGTCCAAATGCAAAAATGGGACAGCCCCATGCAATTGCCGAAACCGTCGAATTTTGCCGGACAAGTCAAGCCAATATTCTGAGTAGAAGGTGCGACCAGCCATCGGGTGCGACATGGCCACAACGCATTCGTCCCCGTCGATTGCCGCCTTTCCTTTAAGCGATAATCGCGGATAAGGAACTTCTGCCTCAATATCCGACAACATTAGCGGTGCTGGGTGAAGGGGCATGCGGCCGGCACTAAAGAGCACAATGTATTCCACCGCAGAAATAGTTCTCGAACCAGCACCGCCTTCGGGAGTAACTATTTCGACATCATTGAACCAAACTCTATCACCGCCTTCCACTCCGACAGGGCGATTCTTTCGCTCCGGCGTAACAACTACATATCGAGTCCCGTCATAGTAGGACTCTTCTTGCTCATGCTTCACCACGAGAAACGGAAACTTGTCCTCGTGATACAGATCTTTACCTTGCTTACTGTCAAACCACCAGCCTTGCTTGCAATCGACTCGGTATTGCCGCTTCAACCGAAGTGGCATATCGTGATCGGGCATATCGACACCCTTTCGCTGATCTGGATGGCTCTGATCAATCACCCAATTGGACGAGCCCTTCAAAATTGTTCGAGTTGCATCAATCGAGATTTCAATTGCGTTTATTGTGTCTCGCCGCTTTGCAAGCTTTGCGAGGACATCATCTAATTCCGATCCACAAGCTTCAATCGAAGCCAGGCCACCATGTGTGACAATCAGGAGTGTAACAAATACGGATAGCCTGTTCATGGCTCAACAACTCCAGGCACTGTCCAGAGTGGAATAGATATTACCGTTAGTGCCGTTCCGGGTCGAAGTAAATTGAGCTTTAGGTCACCGCGCCGCTGCTCGGCATCTGAACCCTTTGACCTGACGGACAGTGTAAAACGGTGATGTTCCGTCAAATCGCGATCCAAAGACGCTTCCGCCCAAGCGGGACATGATGCGACTGTGAGTGATTCAATTGCCGCGTCAACTTTAGCTATAATTGATACCGTTTGCTCCGCCCCAACTGGCGCGACGATTTGCGAGGGAAGGATGGCGACTTCCGGCATCGCATGAATCGTCACCGGAATTTTGCATTCACCCAGTCTCTGACCCTTGCTATCACGACCGGTGATAAAGAGTTGGAAATGCGTAATTGGCTCCAGTTCCCGAGGAAGCAACGTCACGGACCACTTATCGGTCTCAATGACGCGATCAATGGCAATCGCCACATTCGCGGGCTCCGTCCGCCAATCAAAGTGTTCCAATTGTTCAATCGCATTGATCGCCAAAATCTCCAATGGCTCCGCTAGGCGAGTAGCATCGATCGCTGCGCCGCCGACGAGTGAGACTTCCTTCTGATTCGGTGAAAATGCCGATTTAATCGTCCCGAAAACCAGCCAATTCGCAACCGGGAGCGGGTAGCCTTGGATGGTTGGTTGGAGCCTCACTTCGAATTCACTTGGCTCGAGTCCTGATGCCTTTCCCGCGGGTGGAGTAAGGTCAATGGTCAGGGCGACCAGCTGTGTCTGTCCGGGCGCGAGGCGAAAGGATGCTGGCTCGACCTGGGTGCAGGAGCAACTCGACCGCAACTTAGTCACGAAGACCACTTCGTGGGAAGTGTTCGTGATCGGGACACTCCATTGAAACCCCGTTTGGGCGAACTGCTCGCCGAGGTCCAATGATTCAGCGGGAATGACCAGCGGCGGACGATGCCGCGGCGTGGAGCTAACAGCCGATATCATTTGCATGGCAGCCAAGGCAATGAGTAACGTCAAAACGCCGCCGATCAACCCAGCCAGCAGCAGGCTGGGCTGCGGGGGGGGGGGGCGTGTTTGTGGCACCCGAAGGTGTTTGCGTTGCCGACATGGGGGAATCTCCACGAAGTGTGCGTGGAGTCTACCGTTCTTAGAATCGGTTGTCAAATATTTGACAGCGACGGATGGGGAAAATCGGCCGTGACCTCACTTCACAACCTTTTCCGACTTTTCGGCGTTCTTCTCAGGCTGCTTTTTCTCGGGCTGCTTCCCGTCGGCATTTTTCGGGTCCGGCTTCTTTTGATCGGGTTGCTTCTTTTCAGGCTGTTTCCCTTCGGCGGCGTTCTTGTCCACTTTCTTCCCGCCATCGGGTTGAGCGGGTTTCTTAACGTCCGCCTTCTGCCCGTCCGGTTGCTTTCCGTCCAGAACATTCTGGACGGGTTTTTTCGCGTCACCCGGATTTTTGACATTCTTCTGGTCGGCATTCTTATCAAATTTCTTCTCGGCGCCCTTTTCTCCGGGCTGCTTCTCCGCACCTTCCTTCATTGGCGCTTTCTTATCGACAGGCTGCTTTCCCTTCTGCCCAGCCAACTCTTGCTTTTGAGCCATTTTCTTCTCTAGCAATTGCTTATCCACGGGCTTTTGGCTCGCGGCGAATTCTTCGAGCGAGAGTTGGCCATTGCCATCTGAATCAAGCTTCTTGAAGAGACCCGCCGCATCGGGCTGTTCCTTCTGAGCGAGCAAGGGAGAGCAAAATCCGACAGACAGGGCGACACCGAGCGCCACGGCGAACACGGTTTTTATAGGTACAATTTCCCGGAAGGAGATCGAAAGGAAGAGGCAAAAGGCAACATCTGCCTCCAAGCCAGACGCGCCGGACCCCGGCTTTATGCGCGCCCACCAGGCATCCGGGCGAATAATTCCACGAATCGATCGAG
Source organism: Anatilimnocola sp. (assembly GCA_043744755.1). Lineage (GTDB taxonomy): Bacteria > Planctomycetota > Planctomycetia > Pirellulales > Pirellulaceae > Anatilimnocola. The sequence goes on along the minus strand of JAYTUF010000538.1, from coordinate 3,022 downwards.
TCCCGCCGCTAGCAAAAAGGCTGGCCTCCCGGTTTTTTCGGCGGTACACTAACTCCGCCCCGGATGTTCTCGCCACGATTTCCGCCCACCTTTTTCTCGAAGGTTTGCCACATGAACCGCCTCTCGCGTTGCCTATTGGGACTTGTCCTGCTATCTATCGCCGTTTCGCAGTTGCCCGCCGCCGACGCCGTCCGCGCGCTCCCGCCTGGCAAACGGCCGGATGACGTGCGGTTGCTCGATCCCAAAGATCTCGATGGCTACTTCCCCTTTACCGTCTCCGCCAGCCGCGAAGCCTGGGCGCCGCGAGCCGCCGCGGTGAAGCGGCAGATTCTCGTCTCGCAGGGCCTCTGGCCGATGCCGACCAAGACGCCGCTCAATGCCGTCGTGCATGGCCCCATCGACCGTGGCGACTACACGGTCGAGCGAGCCTACTTCGAGAGCTTCCCCGGCTTCTTTGTCACCGGCAGTCTCTACCGCCCCACGAAGATCAAAGGTCCGCATCCCATCGTCCTCAGCCCGCATGGCCACTGGGCGGATGGTCGCTTTCACGATGCGGGTGTCAAAGCGACTCGTCAGCAAATCGTGATCGGGGCCGAGCGGTTTGAAGACAGCGGCCGCAGTCCGTTGCAAGCCCGCCAGGTGCAACTCGCGCGGATGGGCTGCGTGGTGTTTCATTACGACATGATCGGTTACGCCGACTGCACACAGCTGTCGTTTGAACTCGCGCATCGCTTCAGCAAGCAACGACCCGAGATGAACAAGGCGGAAAACTGGGGCCTGTACAGCCCGCAAGCCGAAGCTCGCTTGCAATCGATCATGGGGCTGCAAACCTGGAACTCGATCCGTGCGCTCGACTTCGTCACGTCGCTGCCGAATGTTGATACGACCCGTATTGCCGTGTCCGGCTCGAGCGGCGGCGGCACGCAGACGTTTATGCTGGCCGGCATCGACGACCGCGTGACGCTGGCCTTTCCCGCGGTGATGGTTTCGACCGCGATGCAAGGCGGCTGCACCTGTGAGAACTCGAGTTGCCTCCGCGTGGGAACCGGCAACATCGAGTTCGCCGCCCTGTTCGCCCCCAAGCCGCAAGGCATGACCGGCGCCGACGACTGGACGCGGGAGATGTCCACCAAGGGTTTCCCCGAAATCAAGCAGCACTATGCCTTGATGGGAGCGGCCGACAAAGTGATGCTCGTGCCGAACTATCACTTCAAACACAACTACAACTATGTCAGTCGCGCGGCGTTTTACTCGTGGCTCAACAAGCATTTCAAGCTGGGCATTGAAGAACCGGTTGTCGAAGAAGACTACCAAAGACTCGACAAAAGCCAACTCAGCGTCTGGGATGTTGCGCATCCGAAACCGTCCGGTGGCGACGATTTCGAACGCAAGCTGGCCCGCCAATGGCACGACGATGCCGAAGCTCAATTGAAGAAACTGACACCGACCGACAAAGCTTCGCTGACCAAGTGGCGGGAAGTGGTCGGCGGCGGCCTGCAAGGAATTCTGCAACGCGAACTGCCGGCCGCGGCGGACATTGAACATGAGCGGATCTCCGAAACCGATCTCGGCACCTACACCCAGTTCACCGGCCTCGTGCGCAACAAGCGTCATAGCGAACAGCTCCCCGGGTTGTTCCTGCTACCCAAAGATTGGAACAAGCGGGTTGTCATCTGGCTGAGCGAACAAGGCAAGGCTGGCTTGTTGAACGAAGAGGGCAAGCCAAACGCGGAAGTGGCGAAGCTGCTTAAGGCGGGCGTGGCGGTCTGTGGCGTTGATCTGCTGTTTCAAGGGGAATTCTTGCAGGATGAAAAGGTCTCGCAAAATCGCGTGGTGAAAAACACTCGCGAGTTCGCAGGCTACACCTATGGCTACAACCACGCCCTGATCGCGCAGCGGGCTCATGATGTACTCACCATGATTGCGTTCGCCAAGAATCATCCCGACAAACCGGAGCGGATCGATCTCGTCGCGCTCGATGGCACCGGTCCCATCGCCGCCTTGGCTCGCGCCCTCGCCGGCGATGCGGTTCACACCGCCGCGATCAATACCGGCGGCTTCCGCTTCGCCAAGGTGGATGACTATCGCCACGTGAACTTCCTGCCTGGCGGAGCCAAGTACGGCGATCTTCCCGCGGCACTCGCTCTCGGCGCGCCCGGTGTACTCTGGGTCGCCAGCGAAAGCGCCGAAGCGTTGCAACTCACCGCTGCCGTCTATGCCGCGGCCGGCGATGAAAAGAAGTTGAACGTGGCCAAAGATGCAGGAGACAAGGCGTCCGCAGCGGCCGTGGAATTCTTGCTGAAGTAAGGTAGCCCGCTGCGTGAGCTAGGCAGTCCCGCGGGTTGACGTTCTTTACACACTCGCCCGCTGCATCGTCACCTTTTCCAGCCGCGCGAGATTCGGTTCGGGCAACTCCCGCGGCGCTCGGACGCCGGGAAGATTGTCACCCGTGCGGATCAGTTCCAGTGGTGAGTCGCTCAGGTCTTCGTGATAGAACCGGCTGCTGGGGAAGATATCGGCGGGATAGGTGAAGTTCGGCAACATGGCGAGCGCGACGCACAAGGCAGCGCCGGTCGCACTCTCCAGCATCCCACCAACCCAGCAGGGAATGCCCGCTTTGGCGAACTCATTGTGCAACTGCACGGCATTGGTTAACCCACCGACGCGGCCGGGCTTGATGTTCGCATACTTGCAACTTCCTAGCGCAATCGCCTGCTGAGCGTGCCGCAGCGTGAGCAAGCTTTCATCGAGACAAACGGGCGTGCGGATCGCGCGTTGCAGCGCTGCGTGATCGACCAGATCGTCGTGTTGCAACGGCTGCTCAATCATGGCCAGGTTGAGTTCGTCTACTTGCTGGAACAAGTCGAGGTCGGCCAATCGATAGCCGCTGTTGCAATCGATGTGAATCGGATGCGTGGGATGCCGCTCGCGCACCGCCTGGACCATCGGCAGATCCCAGCCCGGCCGAAACTTTAATTTGATCCGCGGGAACTTCGCCGCGACGGCAGCATCGACGCAGGGG
>JAYTUF010000537.1:0-5870 GCA_043744755.1 Anatilimnocola sp. | reverse complement strand
CCGGCAAGCCCATCATCGTTGCCTGCCCGATGTCCGACGAACAGCACGATCTCCAGGAGGAACTGGTGGAACGCTACGAACGCCTGCGGTCCCAGAAGGTGGACCCGCGCGTCGATAACGCCCTGTCCATCACCACCGATGGCCGCAAGCTCGCCACCGACGCAAGGATGCTCTCCGCCACCGCACCCGACTTTCCCGAATCGAAGGTCAACCGTCTCGTCGAAAACGTCGCGGCGATCTGGGACCGTACCACCGCGACACGCGGTACGCAGATGATCTTCTCCGACATCGGCGTCAACCCAAACCCTTGGGGTTACTCGCCCTATCAGGAAATCATCGAGAAGCTCGTCGCCCACGGCATCCCCCGCGCCGAGATCGCCGCCATCGGCGACGCTGAGTCCGACGCCAAGAAGCAGGCCCTCTTCGAGAAGGTCAGGAACGGTTCGGTGCGCGTGTTGCTCGGCAGCACGCAGAAGATGGGCACCGGCACCAACGTCCAGAAACGTCTGGTGGGACTTCATCACCTCGATGCCCCGTGGAAGCCAGCCGAGGTCGAGCAACGCGACGGCCGCATCCTGCGCCAGGGCAACTCAAACGAGGAAGTGGCGATTTACCGCTATGTCACCGAAGGTTCCTTCGACGCCTATATGTGGCAGGCACTTGAAACCAAAGCCCGGTTTATCGGCCAGGTCATTACCGGCGACAACGCCGCCCGCCGTGCCGAGGATATTGGCGGACAGGAACTCTCCTATGCCGAGGTGAAGGCGATTGCATCAGGCAACCCGGCCGTACTGACGCTTGCCGAGGCCGACGCCGAGTTGCAACGGCTCACCTTGCTCAAGAAAAACCATCTCGATGAACAATACGTCGCCCGCCGCAGCATCCGTGATTTGCCAGGGACAATCGCCAGCCTGTCCGAACGGCTCTCGAAGCTCACGGCGGATGAGGCGACCGCCACCGAACATGCCGCCGACCCGATTACCATCGCGGGCAGAACCTGTTCGCGCGAAGACGCGACTGACATCCTGGGCGGAAAACTGGATGCCCTGCCACTGAGTGTCCGCGAACCGACGCGGATTCCCATCGGCACTTACCGGGGGCTGCGCTTCGGCCTTGTCCTTCATTCGCAATTCCCCGCCGATGTGTACGTCGAAGGCACAATCACCCGAAGTTACACCCTATCTCGCGATCACCAGGGACCGCGTGCTGTCCTGAATGCTTTGGAACGCCTGGCCACGGGCTACGCTTCAGAAAGCGTCCGTGTCCGGCAAGACCTGTCCATCGCGGAAGCCCAGCTTCGCGACTACCAGGCCCGTCTGGGCAAGCCATTCACGCACGACGCATACCTCGCCGAGTTGACCGGGCTGCGTGACCAACTCAAGGCCGGGCTTTCTGCCAGCAGCCATCAGCCGGACAAGGAAGAGGGGCCAAGTGCTTTCGACCTGGCTGACAAGATCAAGGCACTCAAGGCCGCGAACAGTATCGAAGCCACGCCGCAGCGTGCTAGGCAGAATCACTCCACCACCGAGGAACCTATTACCGCCCGTATCCGCCGCCGAACCGAGTCAATTCTCGTGTCCAATCACGCGGTCGGACAGTATGCCACGCCGGACACAGACAGCAAGCCGCCTATGACGTTCCAGGAACGCCTTGCGATTGAGCGGCAGTGCCAGGATCGAGAACCAAGCCTGTCCTAACTTATGGACCATAGCCCTCGTGGACGAAGATCCACGCGGCGGAACCTTAACGCTTAAATCCCAAGATGATTACGCCAATTCCGACCATCGCGATCCCAAGCCATTCACGCAGGATCGGACGTTCGCCAAGAAACGCGGTGGCAAAGATAGCGACGAGGACGAGACTCAGTTTGTCAACCGGAGCGACCTTGGATGCTTCACCCACCTTGAGAGCGCGGAAATAGCAAACCCATGAAGCGCCGGTAGCCAAGCCGGAGAGAATTAAGAACGTGGTCGATCGCGGATGCAGAGCCAGCGGGTTCTGCCACTTGTTGGTGACGACGACGAAGATAGCCAGCACGCAGATAATTACGAACGTTCGGATCAGGGTTGCATAATCCGAGTCGATACCTTCCAACCCGACCTTGGCAAAGATCGCGGTCAGGGCCGCGAAGAAGGCGGATAGGATCGCCCAAGTGAACCAATCGTTCATTGAAATCATTATCTTCCAGCCCTTGGATTCATTGCCGTTTCGTTTAACGCTCGTCCAACAGTGCGACTACTTAAGGATTCGAACCTTGCCCGTCTTCAAATCATAAGTAGCGCCAACGACCTTCAATTGTCCAGCACCCAATGGCTCACTGAGTAAGGGAGTTGCTGTCGTGAGCATCTTTACGCCATGCCGGACATTCGCAGCCACGGCGAGAGATACCAGGTTTCCCGCCTGCTTTGAGACATCCTCGACAATGGGCCGAATGGAGTCCGCGACAACATCAATCGCATCCGGTAGCTCGATATTCTCCTGAACTACGCGGATGGCCGCCTTCACCGCTCCACATTGTTCGTGCCCCAAGACCATTACCAAGGGGATTTTGAGTTCGTGGACCGCGTATTGGATGCTCCCAATGACGTCAAAGGAGCGTGGATCGACGATATTGCCAATCACTCGAACGACAAACAGATCGCCCAGGCCAGCGCTGAAAAGCAATTCCGGTGACACGCGGGAATCGGCGCAGCCGAGAATCAGCGCGAATGGATTCTGACTCTCGGCGAGAGTCACTCGGTGCTGTTGATCGCGTCGTTTGTCGCCAATCTCGAAATAGTCGGATACGAAGAACTGGTTTCCATTGACAAGGCGTTCTAGCGCTTCGTCCGGGTCGCGCGGCGAGGGAAGCCGCATTTCCGCCAATTCTTCCGCATCGACACCGGGCGGGAGCGCGCGCGGCAACATCCAATTCCACGTTGCGGCGCAAGCACCTGCCACCACAAGTCTCGAGCCAGCACCCAAGACAAATGAGCGACGATGAAAAACCGACGGCGTGACGGACATGAACGGCTTCCCTTGGTATTTAAAAGGCTCAGGCTAAAGGCTCACCGCTCTGACCAGGGTGCGGACTATCGGCACTCGACTCTCCATTTTGCCCAGAATCACTTGGCATACAAGTGTTCCCAGCAGCGCACCCAGGATTACGTCCGAGGGAAAGTGCGCGTTGACCAATGTACGTGACGTGGCGACACCAACGGCCAACAAATACCACAGCCAGCGGGCGCGCGGCCAGCACTTGGTGAGGATGAAAGCCATCGCGAATGCTGCTGCGGTATGACCAGAGGGAAAAGAGTCAATCGCCACCCTCGTTCCCGAGTTAAGAATGCCGAAAGGACCATGAAAAAGTGTTAGTTCATGGGACGCATACGGACGAACGCGGCCTAGGCTGTATTTGACGCATTGGGCCAAGATACCGGTGGCGGCTAAGCAAACGATGGCAGGTTTGAGATTAGCTCGTGCAGCGCTCCACAACGCGCCAAAAAACAATATCAAACCTAAAGTTGCCCCCAACTGATTCCAAATTCCCGCTGCAAGCCCGACCAGTTCCAGATTTCCGAGCCGAGCCAAGGACGGCTGTATTTGGTCGTCGGCGAAAATGCAAAACACTCCCACAATCAGCCAAAGACCGAAGATCAGCGGCGTGAGCCGCGGACAGGTCGAGTTTTCATCCATGACGACGAATATCCTGTTATGCAATCGCAAACGTCCCAGTTGATTGAACATTCAATAATTCCCACGATGCCGAGTCAGTTAATGGCTCGCCGTTCTGGCCATCGCCAGATCGTTGACGATTTTGACGGAGCACCCATCCGGCAGGCCGTAACCGCCAGCAGTCGCTACCATATCGCCGGGCGAGATTCCTTTTAGCACCTGAATTTCATCGTGTGTTTCTACCCCTAATTCCACCTCGATCTCATGAGCCTGTCCGTCACGAATGACCGTTACGACCGAGGTGCCTGAACGGTCGGCTACGGCCGCCACCGGGATGACCACGGCATCGGCAATCTCCGGTAGCCAGACACGCGCGCGACAGCTTAACCCTGGCCGGAGCAAAATATCGGCTTCATTTTTGACGGTGGCAAACACATCCAGGTTGCCTGTTAACGGATCGGCTTGACTCCCGATTCGGCTAACCATTCCAGTGAACTTTCGCCCCGGTTCCGCAGTCAACACTAACTCCACTCGGGTGCCGCTGGTGACTTTGGAAAAATCCGCGCTCGGAACGCGAAGTTGAACGAATACCGACGATAAGTCCATGATGGTTGCCAGTGGGACCGCCCGGTCAATGAATTGTCCTTGCCGGGCGGGTAAGAGGACCACCATTCCGTCAATGGGACTCGTGATCTTGCACCACTCTAGCCCTAACTGCGCGTGTTCGAGGTCGGCCTTTGCCGCGTCCAAAAAAGCTTGAGCTTCGTCGACGAGTTCACTGGCGGTGCCCTGCTCGATTAATTTGGCGTGCGCACTCGCAGAGGCATATGCCGCTTCGGCTTGAGTCGTCAGCTTTTGTTTCGTTTCAAATTGGACAGCCGAGATTTCGTTCCGCACCCGCAAATCCTTAATCGCAGCCAGTTCGCCCCGAGCCGCTTCCATTGCCGCTTTCGCCTTGTCGCGATCTTGTCTGGCAGCTTCCAGTTCCTCGGGCAGATAGCCGCGTTTGAGCCGCGTGAGAACAGCTTGTTTCTCGGCAACGATGGCCCTCGCGCGGTCGAGCGTTGTTTGCGCCGTCCGCGCATCCAAAAACACAATCGGATCTCCCGCGTGAACGTGTTGCCCTTCGACAGCAGCCAGCTTTTCGACCCAACCACCCAGTTGCGAGGAAACACTCGCCGTTTTTTCAGGGATGGCGATGATTGTGCCGACGAGATCCAGACTGGGGCGCAACGTCTTGGATTCAGCCGCGACCGCTTGGACGGATACCGCAGCGGATAATTGCGCTTCGTCAGATACCGCCTCCTTGGTCGCGGGAGGCCAATATCGCACAGCGGCAATCCCGGCGGCAGTCACCAGCGCCACAGCGATCCACGGTAATGCACTACGGAGTTTCATGGGCGGATTCATCCAAAACCGAAGTCGAGAGTACAGGCGTCCTGGACGAAATATCCAGACGGAGAATTCGGGCCATCAGATAATAAAAGACTGGCGTGGCCACGAGTGAAAGCAATAAGGACATGAACAGCGAACCAATGACCGCAATAGCCATCGGCCTGAGCATGTCGGCGCTGGCTCCAACTCCATAGGCCAACGGCAGCAGTCCCAGAAAAGCGGTCAAGGAGGTCATTAGCACGGGGCGCAAGCGACGCCGGCCCGACTGCACCATCGCATCCACCAGAGGAAGCCCCTGCTGGCGCAGATGCTCCACGTAGTCGAACATTAAGATTCCATTTTTATGCACCACTCCCATTCCAATGATGGCTCCCAAAAACGAGACAATGTTTAAGGTGGTGCCTGTAATCCAGAGGGCGGCGACTACGCCCGATAGAGCGAGAAGGGCTCCCAACCAAATTGCCAGTGGCTCCAATAAGGTCTTAAATTCAAGTACCAGCACGACGTAGACCAGCAAGAACGCCATGATTAGCACGAAAGCGAGATTGCGGAATGATTCCTGCTGCTGCTGGTACATGCCACCGAATTCAATGGTGGTCCCGGAAGGAATCGTCACGGTTTCGGCAAGTTTGCCTTTGATTGCTTCTATGCCGTGGCCCATGTCGACACCCGAAAGTCGCGACGATACAGCGACCAATTGGCGGAGGTCTTCGCGGTGCATTTCCAGAATTCCCGGCTCGTGCTCGATCCTCGCAACATCGCGGACAGTCAAATCAGCGCCCGTGATCGAGCGGATCGGAAGCGCAGCCAGCCCACGTTGA
>JAYTUF010000536.1:0-1534 GCA_043744755.1 Anatilimnocola sp. | reverse complement strand
GCGGCGACGTGCGGAACATTCACATCACCGGCTGCGACATTGAAGCCAACATGGCCGAAGGAGCAGATGCACCCTCGTCGGCCAACATCCTGCTCGATTGCACCGGCGGCAGTGTCGCCGAAGTCGCCATCGTCGGTTGCACGATTCAGCATGGCATGAAGTGCCCCAACGGCGCGAATATTCGCGTGCTGGGAAAAGGGACCGTACCGCGAAAGGGTGAGGATCTCACTTTTCAATGCGGGCACATCACCATCGCCGATAATGTCCTGTCCGATGTGCAGACGAATATCGAACTGAGCGAGGCTCGCGGCGTGACGATCACTGGAAACACCTTTTGGCAGGGATACAAGCACAACCTGTTCTGCGACAACTGCACGCAGCTCGTCATCGGCAACAACCTGATGGAGCGGAATCCGTTGTATGGCTATACCAATGAAGCGAACAACAATGTGGTCTTCAAAAACTGCAGCGACTGCACCCTCAGCGGGTTGCATTTGCATTATGCGCAGGGTGGCGATGCAGGTTTGGTCCTCAACAATTGCCGGCGGTTCAATATCACCGGCTGCACGCTGCTCGATTGTCAGCCAGTCGGAATGTTGCTGCAAACGGTGAGCGATAGCCGTGTTTCGGATTGCCTGATTCGCGATGATGTGAATCCCAAGAAACGGAGTTTGGCGATGAGCTTCCGCGGTAGCGACGGGAACATGATTGTCGATAATCGGTTGGTCGGAGAAGTTGAAGCCGATTCCGAGCCGAATCACTTTTCAGGCAATTACAACAAATGATCGCCCTCATCGCCCACGATCAACTCAAGCCCACGCTGCTGGAATTTGTCCGGCAGCATCGCGAGCTGTTCGCCGCGCACACCTTGGTCGCGACGGGCAGCACCGGCCGCTTGCTGGCCGATGAATTGGAACTCGAAATCGAGTGCGTTGCCCACGGCCCGGCAGGCGGCGACTTGATCATCGGTGGACGTGTTGCTCAGGAAATGATCGGAGCCGTTTTCTTCTTCCGCGATCCGCTCACTGCCCAGCCTCACGAGCCGGATGTTTCGGCCCTGATGCGCGTTTGCGACGTTCACAACGTCCCGCTCGCCACCAACCCAGCAACCGCGCTCGCTGTTGTAGAATGGCTGAAGCTCCAACAAATCTGAAATCCGATATCTCCCTCCCGCAATGAGCAAAGACTACTACAAAACCCTCGGCGTCAGCAAAGGCGCGAGCGTCGAAGAGATTCAAAAGGCCTACCGCGCTCTCGCGCGCAAACACCATCCCGACCTGAACCCAGACGATAAGACCGCGAAGCAAAAGTTTCAGGACGTCCAGCAAGCTTATGAAACGCTGAGCGATCCGAAGAAGCGGCAGATGTATGACCAGTTCGGTTCTGACTACGAACAAATGGGCGCCGGTCCGGGCCCAGGCGGATCGCCATTCAGCGGCGGCGGTGCCCAAGTGCCGCCCGGCTTCGAGCACCTCTTCGGCGGCGGCCCCGGTGGCGCGGCGGGGGGCATTACGCTCGAAGAGCTGATGCGGCA
>JAYTUF010000535.1:0-22576 GCA_043744755.1 Anatilimnocola sp. | reverse complement strand
ACGGCAAAGACCTGACCGGCTGGGAAGGGGCAGGGCAGGAGGCCAGCGCCTGCTGGCAAGTCGAAGACGGCCTGCTGATGTGTACCGGCAAGAAGGGGCCTTGGCTGCGGAGCAAGGAGCAGTACAGCGATTTCAAACTGCGGCTGGAATACAAAATCAAAGCCGCGGGGAACTCCGGCGTCTATGTCCGCGTGCCCGAGAATGGCAACCATCACGGCAAGGATGCGGGCGTGGAAATTCAAGTTCTGGACGATCATTCCCCCAAATACAAAGGCCTCAAGGACTATCAATTCACCGGCAGCGTTTATGCGGTGGCGCCCGCCAAGGAACATGTCGGCCGGGAAGTGGGGGAATGGAACTCGCTGGAGATCGATTGCTTCGGCAATCGTTATCGAATCATCCACAACGGCGTGCTGATCGTGGATGCCGATGTAGAAGAATTTCCCGCTCTGAAAGAACGGCTGGGAAGAGGTTATTTAGGGCTGCAGAATCATAGTGAGGAAGTTTGGTATCGGAATATCAGGATTCTGGAGCGAAAGGGGATGTGATTAAGCATCGATTTTGATATCAGCCACGTCGATCTTCGCGGGTAGATAGCGTTCAGTCTTTTTGGGGCGATAGAAGACGATTGCTAGGAGGGCGATAACGACGCATGTTAGAGCGATGAGGACCATGTAGCACAGTCGCTTAACGCTGTCCCAAAGAACCCGAGTGGGATCTTCAAATAGAACGTACTGATTCGGATTCGCGGGCAAGTAGAAAACTGGGATCGTTCCACCTAGTTTGACCAAGTGTTTGCGATCGAACACAGTAACGGAAGATTCATCTCTTGACGGAACTTCTACTTTATCTACGACTTCAACATTTCCGACGTTAAATCGGTAGCCGATGACGTGATGGGAAGGGAGGAATTGCTCGGTTTCTATGATTCGGATGTCAGATTGGACGACTTCATGGTCGGTGATTTCAGCCTGTGCGCTGACTGCTGTGCGCCATTGCCATGTTTCATTGATCAAGCGAACATCATCGGCAACAAGGAGATACAAAAGAATCGGAATCGTGAAAATGGTCCCAAGCACCGCCGAGATGAACCGAGGGTTGCTCATCATGCCAATGCGATTCTGCAGATCGATTCGCTTTACAGGGTCCATGATACCAACCCGCAAACTGTGAAAGTGGCTAAGTGACGATTATCGAAAGTTCTTCCCAGCGAATCAGGGCGGCGGCGAGTTTTTCGTCCAGTGCTACTAACTTCGCTTGCTCAAGTGTTATCCGATCGCCTGGCTGCTGATAAAACTGCGGCTTCGCCATTTCCGTATGTAGGTCGGCGATTTGCTTCTCCAGTTTTTCAATTAGTGTCGGCAGCCCATCAAGTTCCTTTTGTTCTTTATAGGAGAGTTTTTTCTTAGGTGTTGATGATGGAGTTAATTTGGATCCAGTACTGTTTGACGCAGCAGATCGCAAATCTCCGGCCACCCGTTCTAAGCGACCGGCTCGTTGCCGCTGCCAATCGTCATAACCGCCGACGTATTCTTTGACATTGCCATCTTCAAACACAATCGTGCTGCCGACGACGTTGTTCAGGAATTCGCGGTCATGGCTCACGAGCAATACCGTGCCAGGGAAATCGACGAGCCGCTCTTCAAGCAGTTCCAGCGTTTCGGCATCGAGATCGTTGGTGGGTTCATCGAGCACGATCACGTTGGCCGGTTTCGTGAAGAGCTTGGCGAGGAGCACGCGGTTTCGTTCGCCGCCGGAGAGGAATTTGACGAGCGTTCGCGAGCGCTCGGGGCTGAACAAAAAATCCTGCAAGTAGCCGATGATGTGCCGCGTGCCGTTTTCCCATTTGATCGTGTCGTAACCATCGCCCACGTTTTGCTGCACCGTTTCTTCTTCGCGGAGCTGATGTCGCAGTTGATCGAAGTAGGCAATTTGCAGATTGGTGCCGAGCCGGATTTTACCGGCCTGCGGTTGCAGTTGGCCGAGCAGCACGCGGAGCAGGGTCGTTTTCCCGACGCCATTGGGGCCAATGATGCCGATCTTGTCGCCGCGCATGATGGTGGTCGAAAAGTCGCTGAAGACCGGCTTGTCGCCGTATCCAAACTGGACGCCGTCGGCATCGGCGACGAGCGCGCCGCTGCGCTGGGCCTCTTGAATGACGAGCTGCACCTTGCCCGTCCGTTCCTGCCGCTCGCCGCGAGTGTTGCGCATCGCCTTGAGCGCTCGCACGCGGCCTTCGTTGCGAGTCCGTCGCGCTTGCACGCCTTTCCGAATCCAGACCTCTTCCTCCGCGAGGCGTTTGTCAAACAGAGCGTCTTGTTTTTCTTCCGCAGCGAGTGCTGCTTCCTTACGAACGAGAAAAGTGTCGTAGTCGCAACTCCAGTCGAACAACCGGCCGCGATCAACTTCGAGAATCCGCGTCGAGAGCTTGCGGAGGAACATCCGATCGTGCGTGACGAAGATCAGCGTGGCGTTCCAGCGGATGAGAAACTCTTCCAGCCAGGTAATCGAGGCAACATCGAGATGGTTCGTCGGTTCATCCAGCAGCAGCAGATCAGGCTTAGAAACGAGCGCTCGCGCGAGGAGCACGCGGCGCTTCATACCGGTCGAGAGCGTGGTGAATTCGGCCTGGGCGGGCAACTGCATCTCTGCGATCAGTTGCTCGATCCGTTGCTCAATTTGCCATTCGGGCAAGTGATCGTCGCCCGTATGTGGGATACCGGTCGCGATGACATCATGTACCCGGCCATTCACATCCGCGGGCACATCCTGCGGCAGGAGGGACATTTTGGTCCCCGGCGAGAAGGCAACTTCGCCTGCATCCGGCTGCATCTCGCCGCTGAGAATCCGCATGAACGTGGTCTTGCCGGCGCCATTACGGCCGAGCAGGCCGATCCGCTGCCCAGGCTCGATCTGACAGGAAACTCCATCCAGCAGCGGCGGCCCACGAAAGCCGATGCGCAAATCCCGAACCGTAATCAAAGGCATGGCAACGAACTGCAGAGGACTGGGCGAAAAACCGGATTATACCGCACAATCCGTTTGTAGCGGCGAGAGGAGGGGCGACCATTTGCTTAGGAGGCGAATGTGACCTACGCATTGTAGCCGGAAGTTGTGTCGCCAAAACGCCACAGGTTCGGCCTCCCACCTTCAACCCACCCGCCTGTGAATTGCTCCGATGATCGAACCCCAAGCCATCTGGCAAACGATCGACTTTGTGTACCGCGCCCTCGTGCGTCATCGCCGCGTGGCGGTGAGCGTAACGCTGCTATTGTCGCTGCTGACCGTCGCCGGCGTGTGGCTGTTGCCGAAGTCATACTTGTCAGAAGCCAAGCTATTCGTTCGCTTTGGCCGTGAGAATCAACTTGATCCAACGGCGTCGAACGGACAGGCGATTTCGATCAACGAGACGCGCGAGAGCGAGATCAACTCGCTGCAGGAGATTCTCCGCAGCCGGGCGATGCTCGACCGCGTAGTGACGTTGCTCGGCCCGTCGTACATTCTGCAAGGCACTGATCACGGGCCCGAGTTGCAGGTCACAAGCGTCAGTGCCGAGAATCAATCGTTCACGCCACGGCAGGCGTCTGAAGGAATTCCGTCTCGCCAACATCAATTGGCCGTGCAGAAGTTGGAGAAGGACCTGGAAATCTTTTCACCGCGCAAGACCACAATCATCGCGCTGCGCTGCAAGGCGAAGCGGCCGGAATTGGCTCAGCAGATTGTGGCGAAGCTCGTCGAAGTCTATCTGGATGAGCACGTGCGGGTGCATCGCACGCCCGGCTCGTTTGAGTTCTTCGAGAGCCAGACGAATTCATTCCAAACACAATGGCGCGCTTCCGCGCAGGATTTGCAGAAGTTCAAAACAAAGCTGGGCATTGTGACCATGGATGGCAAACGGACGCAGTTGCAACTGCAGATCAGCGATCTGGAACAACGGTTGTTGGCGGCCGAGTCGGAAGTCACTTCGTCGGAAGCGAGGATTGTGTCGCTGAAGGAAGCGATTCGCTGGCTGCCGGAGTTCATCGCTTCGCAAAAGGTGAAGCAGCCGAGCGTGTCGATGGAAGGGATGAAGCAAACGCTGTTTACACTGCAAAGCAAGGAGCAGGAATTGCGGGCGCGGATGACGGGTAATCACCCGCTGGTGATTGCGGTGCAGCATCAGATGGAAGACCTGCAAGAGATTCTCGAAGGTCACGATGAGGAGAGCGTGGCGCAGACCCATGTGATCAATCCTTCGCGGCAAACGCTGGAACTCGATTTGCTGAAAGAGCAATCGCAGGTGGATTCATTGGCGGGAAGGATCAAGTCGTTGAAAGGTCAGCAGACGGTGCATTATGCATCGCTGACTTCGCTCAACGCCGCGGAAGTAGGACTGGCCAGTCTCCAGCGGGATGTGGATCTGGCGGAGAACCGCTTCCGTAGTTACTCCGAGAAGCTGGAGCAGGCCCGCATCAACCGTTCGCTCGACGAGGAGCGGATCAGCAGCCTGAGCATTGTGCAACCGGCAACTTATGCGATTCAGCCTCTTGGTCCGAGGAAACTGATGATTGTTGGCTTGGGTGGATTTGTGGCGCTGGGGGCGGGGTTGATCGTGGCGCTCGCGCTGGCCTGGTTCAATCCGCTGCTGCTCACGGCCGAGCTGATTCAACGTCAGTTGCAATTGCCGGTGCTCGGCACCATCTCAACACGATAGGACAATATGCCGTTGTGAGCAATCCTCAAACCACTACGAGCCTAGCCGCCGGCGAACCCGCATTTGCTCAGCCGTCCTCCGCTGCGCCCATCACGCCGGTCAGGCGTAAGCCCGCCCGCGATCCCCGACTGTTGGAGAGAACCATGCGCGGCGTGGCAGTGGCGCTTAACGAAATCTGGGGTCCTTGTCAGCCGGCGGGCTTTGGCATTTTGATGTACCACCGCGTGACTGACATCATCCCAGGGCAGCCGCGGCCAACATGGAATGTCACGCCGGCACAGTTTGAGGAACAGCTCAGCGGACTGCTCAAGCGAGGCTTTGACCCCTGGCCGCTGCAACGGGTGCTGGAGCATCATGAGCGGCAATGGCAGATTCCGCGGCGGGTTTTTGTCGTCACCTTTGACGACGGTTTCCAAAACAACTTCACGCAGGCCTTTCCGATTCTGCAGAAGTGGCGGGTGCCGGCCACGATCTTTCTGGCCACACGCTACCTCGACTCCCCGGAACCGTTCCCCAGCGACGATTGGTTTGCGGCCGGCACCGCAGGTGTGCCCGCGGAAGCCTGGCGGCCGATGACGACCGCGGAATGTCTTGAACTGCACAAATCGGGGCTGATTGAACTCGGCGCGCACACGCACTCGCATGACGACTACCGCGGCCGGCCCGATTATCTGCGTGCGGATTTGCAGCAATGCGTCGCGGTGCTGCAGGAGAAGTTCGATATCGAGCGGCCGACGTTTGCATTCCCGTATGGCACTAAAAACAACGGCTTCGCGGGACCCGATCTCGTCGCAGTCGCCAGGCAAGCTGCCGTGCGTTGCAGCTTGACGACGGAAGCCGAGTTGATCACCGGGAAGACGGATCCTTTTGATTGGGGCCGCCTGGTCGCCGAGGACATCGATTCCTCGACGACGCTGGCTGCCAAGCTGGGCGGTTGGATTTCGGCTGCGCGACGTCTGAAGCATCGGATCCTGGGTCGGAAAGATGGAGGCGCGCGTCGCGAGCGACGCGGCGAACTTACGTAATTGCATGAGTAGTTCCTCCAACACCTTCGATACCGTCACTCAGTCCCCCGCGGGAATTTTCTCTCGTTTGCGGGGCGTGATGCAGCGCGTGCTGAGCAGCCGTTTGCTGCACAGCAGTGGGCTGTCGATTCTCGATCAAGCATTAGTCAGCGGCACCAGCTTCGTCACCAGTGTGATCCTGGGACGCTGTGCCGGGCGCGAAGACTTGGGCATCTACTACCTGGCCCTGAGCGTGGTGTTGTTCGTGCGTGGACTGCAAGAGCAACTCGTCTCGGCTCCTTACATGATCTATTGCGGCCGGCAGCCGCTGGCGGAGCGATCCCGGTATGCCGCGAGTTCGCTGGTGCATCAATGCCTGTTGTCACTGATTGCCATCAGCGGGTTGGCCATCGTGGTTGCCGCAGGCTGGGGACCGGCAGGCATGCGGCAGTCGCTGTGGCTGTTGCTCTGCGCGGCGCCGCTGCTATGGATGCGGGAATTTGTGCGGCAGATGTCGTTTGCGCACCTGGATGTGCGGGCGGCCATCGTCACGGATGTGACGATCACGCTAATTCAATTGGGCGCATTGGCCTACTTAGCATGGCTGGGCGAATTGACGGTTGTTTCTACGCTGGCGGTGATGGGCATTTGCTGCGGCCTGGCGAGTGTTGCCTGGCTGGCAAGTGGCCGGCAGAAGTTCAGTCTGTCTTGGTCGGCGACTCGGCTCGATTGGTGCCGCAATTGGAAGTTCAGCCGCTGGGCGCTGGCCAGTCATGTGCTCGCCTGCTCAGCGCCTTACGTCCTGCCCTGGGTCGTCGCGGCGACGCATGGCGAGCGCGAAACCGGCACGCTCGGCGCTTGTGCGACGCTGGTCGGTCTTTCGAATATGTTTCTAATCGGTCTCGCGAACTATCTCAGTCCCAGGGCCGCGCGGGCTTATGCCGAGCAGGGACTCGGGGAGTTGAAGCGCGTCCTCTGGCAAACAGCGATCATGTTTGTTGTTGGCCTGGGGACGATGTCGATCCTGGCGTTTGCGGGCGGGCATCATGTGGCCGCCCTTGTGTATGGCCCGGAGTTCATCGATACCCGCTGGATCATTGGCATTCTCTCCTTGAGCGTGCTGGCGAATAGTCTGGGCGTGACAGCCGGAAATGGCTTGTGGGCACTGGAGCGGCCGAGCGCGAGCTTCTTTGCGGACCTGTGCTCGCTGTGCGTCACGGTGGTGGCCACGGCAACGCTCGTTCCTGCGTTTGGTCCGATCGGAGCAGCGCTGGCAGGCTTGACCGGCACGACGAGCGACGCCTTGATTCGCGGCTGGACGTTGCGACGCACATTGCGCGAAGTAGAGGGCACGACATGAGCATGCCTGCCGTCAACGCGGTGCAACTCACTGGTTTTCTGCCGGCGAATACGTGCGCAAGCAGGGCAGGGGAGGCTCCGGCGCTTCTCAGCAGCTATCCACGTCATTTCTGGTATGCCGCGATTGCGATGTTCGTTGGCGCGTTTTGCGGCGAACACAACCTGCTGTTCTCGACCTATGAAGACTTCGCGCATGGCGAAGATCAACTCGTGGCAGGCGTGGCTGGCGGTAACATCGTCCGCCGTTTAACGTTTTTGTGGATGGGCGGAATTGGCCTGGCGCTGTTAGTTGCCGCGAACAAGATTCCGTGGAGAGTGAAACCATTCGTCGCCTTAGCATTCACGGCTCCACTGCTTTGGTCCTGGCTGAGCATTCTGTGGTCCATTGACACGGGCATGTGTCTCCGCCGATTGATCGTCCGCAGTTGCTGCGCCGTGGCCGCCGTCGGCATTGGCCGCTTGTTCACACTGCGGCAGATTTGCTGGCTGGCGGTGATCGTACTAGGTGGCTGCATCGGCGTGGGCGTGCTCACTGAAATTGGCCTGGGAACGTTTCGTCCGTGGGCTGGCAACTATCGCTTTAGTGGAACGCAACATCCGAATCCGCAGGGCATGTATTTGGCTGCCTGTTGCTTCGCGGCCGTGGCTTTAGCTTGGAACGAACGCCGGCATCGCCTGCTGCTGATCGGTGTAGCGGTCGCGGTAGTGGGGTTGCTCTTGCTGACGAAATCGCGGAGTGGAGCGGCGGCGCTGATTATCACGGCGGCAGCGGTCCTGCTGCTGCAAACGACACTGCGGTTCAAACTGTTCGCAGGGCTGAGCGGCGGCTGGGCTTTGGCTGCGGTGGTGCTGGCGGTCTGGTTGCTCCAGATCGATGCCCTGCGCCAAATGGGCGAGGCCGCTTTGATGGGTCGTAAGGAACATTCCGAGACGCTCAGTGGACGGAATTTCATCTGGCCTCTGTCGCAGCACTTCATCAGCATGCGGCCCTGGCTCGGTCATGGCTTTGAATCGTTCTGGACAGCCGATCACGTGCAGTTCATCGCGGACGAGCTAGAGTTTCCTGTCGTCGAAGCGCACAACGGTTATTTGGAGGTGATGCTCGGCACCGGTCGTATCGGCCTGGGACTGCATCTGGTGGCGGTGTTCGCGGGGATTGCCGCGGCAGCTCGTCGGCTGTGGCAGTCCGGCGATCCGACCTGTGGGTTCATCACGGCGGTGCTGATTTATTCGCTGCTGAGTGCTTGTTTCGAATCGACAATGTTCGGCATGTTCTTCGTCACGTTAGTGGCCTGGGCAGGAGTCGCACATCTCGCGTTTGGCGGACAAGAAGAAGTGAGGAATGTGGCTGAATGACTGCTCCCGAAATTACCATCGTCGTTTGCACGTACAACCGCAGCGGAATGCTGCGCGACGCGCTGCGCAGCTTGTATGCGTTGCGAACGGCTGATGAATTTACTTACGAAGTTCTGGTTGTCGATAACAACTCGTCGGACAACACACCCGCGATCATTGAACAAGCGGCGCGAGAATCCTCTGCCACCTTGGGCGGCGTGCGCGAAACCAGGCCGGGCGTTGCCGCGGCGCGTAATCGAGGCGTGCGTGAAGCGCGGGGGAGCTGGATCGCTTTTTTCGACGATGACCAGATTGCAGAGCACGATTGGCTCTACGAATTACGACGAGGAGCTGACGAACATCGGTGCCGCATCGTCGGCGGCGCGGTTCATTTGCTGCTTCCGAACGGCTGCGAGCGCGACCTTGATCCCACTTGCCGGATGCTGCTGGGTGAATCGAAATGGTCGAACGTGCCGCAGCCTTACAATCACCGCCTGAATCCCGGTGCTGGGAATCTACTGGTCGAACGAACGGTCTTCGACGAAGTGGGCCTGTTCAATGAAGCGCTACGCCGTGGTGAAGACACCGACCTCTATCGACGCACGCGCGCCGCGGGAATGGCTGCCTGGTATTTGCCCACGGCGATCATTCAGCACATGACGCCCGACGAACGATTGGCGGATGAATACCTCCTGAAGCTTTCGCGCAAGATGGGCGAGCTGCTCGCTCAGCACGAATGGGATACGCTCGGCACGCTGCGAGCGGCGTTCTACTGGCTGGCTAAAAGCGCCCGTGCTCTCGGCGTTTATTGGCCGCGTCTGCAGTTCAGCCGGTTGAGCAACCAACGCGAAGCAGCACTGGGACGACGTTGTCAATTGGCTCTTTCGGCAGGGCACTTTTGGCATGGCTGGGAGCGCGTGCAAACGATGCTCGCAGGTCATGAGCGCAGCCCTAAATCGGCGGCCGCCCCCAGATCGGAATCGGTGGTATGAAAGTGAGCATCGTTCCCGGCCGGCAACTGACTGCCGAGATGTGCGCGCGATGGGATGAAATTCAGCGTTCGAACAGCACCTTGAGCAACCCATTCTTCCGGCCGGAGCTGACACAAGCCGTGGCCGCGGTGCGGAGCGATGTTTACGTGGCAGTCATCGAGGGCGATGGCGGGATTGAAGGCTTCTTTCCCTATCAGCGCCAGGGTTGGTCAGGCGCCAGGCCAGTGGGCGGTCGGTTATCGGACTTTCAAGGCCTCATCGTGCGATCAGGTTTCGAGTGCGATCCCCGGCGGCTGCTACAGCAATGCGGCCTGAGCTCGTGGCGGTTTGACCACTTGCTTCCGTCGCAAGCTGGCTTTCAGCCGTACATGTGGACTTATTCGGCCTCCCCCTATTTGGATTTGTCGCAAGGCTTTGCGGCTTACGAAGCCGAGCGACGTCAGCACACAACCGAGGTCGCCGCGACGAAGCGCAGGCTTGCCAAATTGGGGCGCGAGGTCGGTCCTATCCGTCTCGTGTGGAGATCAACCGACCGTGAAGCGCTACAAACGCTCATGCGCTGGAAAAGCGATCAGTACATTCGCACGGGCCTGCGCGACCTTTTTTCTTTCGAGTGGATTCGGGCCTTCATCGACGATCTGTTCGAACGAAATGAACCCGGGCTGGCGGGAATGTTGTCTTGCCTGTACGCCGGCGACCGTTTGGTGGCTGCACATTTTGGCATGTCTTCGCACCATGTGGCGCACTGGTGGTTCCCTTCGTACGACCGTGAATGGAGCAAGTATTCGCCAGGTCGGGGATTGATCTACTCGATGTCGGAGCACGCCCATGAACACGGGATCACTCGGATCGATCTGGGCAAGGGTGACGAGGACTACAAGTTCAAGATGGCTTCGGGCGTGGATCAAGTGGCCGAGGGAAGCGTTGATTTGCGACTTAGCTCGCGACTCTTGGGCCGCACTTGGCAAACGACTCGCGATTGGGTCAAGAAGTCTCCCTTGCGCGGTCCGACGGAAGTTCCACTTCGTTGGATTCGTTGGATGAGAGACTGGCTGAGCTTTCGTTAGTCAAAATGAGAAACTTCCTATGAGCAGCATGAATCTTCCCCTTCGCCATTTGAGTCAACGCCATCGCTTGCGGGTGCGCGTTGTGCCTGGCCGGCAACTGACGCCCGAGCTTTGCGCTCGGTGGGACGAAATTCTGCGCTCGAATCCGGCGCTGAGCAGCCCGTACTTTCGGCCCGAATTTACGCAGGCGGTATCAGCGGTGCGAACGGACGTTGAAGTCGCCGTGATCGAAGGTGAAGATGGCATCGAAGCCTTTTTTCCCTATCAGCGCGGCAGTTTCTCCGCGGCTACACCGGTTGCGGGACGGCTCTCGGATTTTCATGGCTTGATTGCGGAGCCGGCGTTTACCTGCGATCCGCGAGCCTTGTTACGGCAGTGCGGTTTGCGGTCTTGGTCGTTCGATCATCTGTTGGCTGCACAAAACAGCTTTCAACCTTTCGTCTTCAAGCAAGCTGTTTCTCCGTACTTGGATTTGTCTCGAGGCTTCGACGTCTACGAGGTTGAACGTCGCGCGCAGACCTCCGAACTGGCGACGACGAAACGCAAGCTTGGCAAATTAGGTCGCGAGATCGGTCCAGTGCGCCTGGAGTGGCGTTCGACGGATCGCCTGGCTCTACAAAAGCTGTTGAGCTGGAAGAGCGACCAGTACATTCGCACGGGCTGCTGCGATCTGTTTACTTTCGAGTGGATTCGCCGGCTCTTCGATCAACTACTCGAGCGCGACAATATCGAGTTGTCGGGAATCCTCTCCTGCCTATACGCTGGCGACCGGCTGGTGGCTGCCCATTTAGGCATGACATCGCAGCACGTGCTGCATTGGTGGTTCCCGTCGTTCGATCAGGAACTCGGCAAATATTCGCCCGGCTTGGGGTTGATGTATCTGATGGCCCAGCAAGCCAACGAGCAGGGCATCACGCGCATTGACCTCGGCAAGGGTGATGAGGAATACAAGTTCAAATTCGCCTCGGGCTTCGAGCCGGTGGCCGAAGGCTGCGTTGATCTGCGAGTTGGTTCGCAGTTCTTGCGCCGCACCTGGCAAGCGACGCGCGACTTGGTTAAGTCCTCGCCCCTGTATGGATCCGCTCAAGTCCCTCGCCGCTGGATTCGGCAAATGTCCGATTGGCTGAGCTTTCGCTAGTACCAAGTAATGAGAACGCTTCAATGACCACGATCAATGTGCCGGTTCCTGTTCCGACTGTCGCTAAACCTCCAATGCCAAACCTGCACGTTCGTGTTGAATTGCCCAACCGATTGGCTGCAGCCGATTGGACGTTGTGGAACGAGTGGCAGCAGCAGAATCCAGGTTTGCAAAGCCCCTATTTCCGGCCTGAGTTTACGCAAGCCGTCAGCCGCGTTCGCGACGACGTCGAAATTGCCGTGCTCGAAGCGGCTGGTCAAACCGTGGGCTTTCTCCCCTTTCAACGGGGCCGAATGAACATGGGCAAACCTGTCGGCGGCAAGCTGTGCGATTTTCATGGTTGCATCGCGCCGCCGGATTTTGCGTTCGATCCCCAGCAAGTGCTCCGCGGCTCGCGGCTCGCTGCTTGGGACTTCGAGCATGTGCCGGTTTTACAGACGAGCTTTCTGCCGTTCGTCGCCAAGCGAGACAGTGCGCCGGGTCTTGAATTGAAGGACGGTTACGAAGGCTGGTGCGAAGCCCGCCGTGAGCAAGGCTCGCAAATTGTCAGCAAGACATTGCAAAAGGTCCGCAAGTTGGCTCGCGAACAAGGCGAACTGAGTTTGGAATTGCAAAGCACGAGGGCGGAAGTATTCGAGCAACTCATCACTTGGAAGTCAGCTCAATATTTAACGACGGGACTCACCGACGTATTTGCATTTCCCTGGACCCGAGCCCTGATCGAACAATTGCCAGCGCCAACGGGCGGCGAATTTGGCGGCTGGCTGTCGGTGTTGCGGGCGGGTCAGCGAATTGTCGCCATCACCTATTCGCTTCGCAGTCGGCACATCGCCCATGCTTGGTTCACTGCCTATGATCGCGATCTCGCCGCTTATTCGCCCGGCTTGATCTTGTTTCTCAAACTGGCCGAAGCCTGGCCGCAAGTCGGCGTTTCACGCTTCGAGCTGGGCAAGGGGGACGAACGCTTCAAGTGGAGCCTCGCGACCGATAGCCAGGAATTGCTCGAAGGAACCGTCTCGCGCCCGACGCTGGCCACCTGGCTTCGCAGCAGTTGGCGGAACACTCGAACCTGGGTCAACGATTCGCCGCTGGCCACCACCGCGAAGTTGCCTGCTCGCTTGCTCAAGCCGCTACGTCAGTGGTTCGCGTACCGTTAAAACAAGATGGCGCAACTGCCCGAGGTTCCGATGCTGTTCATCAATATTCTGCTGCTGATTATCGCGATCGCGATTGCCATTCCGGCGGGCATGTTCTGCCTGGAGGTGCTGCTCGCCGTCGTGTTTCCTCCTCGTATCAGCGTTCGAAACGATGATACCGCGGCGCCGACCTTTGCCGTGCTCATTCCGGCGCATAATGAAAAAGCGGTGATCCAAAAGACTTTACAAACACTGCTGCCGACCATTCCGGCAGGCAGTCGCGTTGTGGTGATTGCCGATAACTGCAGCGATGACACCGCCGCGATTGCCCGCGAATATGGTGCGACGGCCATCGAACGCTGCGATGCTACTCGCCGCGGCAAAGGCTTCGCGCTCGATTTTGGAATTGCTCATCTGACGAATGATCCTCCCGATGTGGTCGTGTTTCTGGATGCCGATTGCCAGGTGGATGAACACACAGCTTCCCGATTAGCGAATGCAGCACACTCGACCGGCTGCCCCGTGCAAGGACTGAACCTCTGCGATCCCGATCCGCGCGGCGGCGTGTTGCAGGCTGTATCCGGCCTGGCCTTTCGTTTCAAGAATCTGGTGCGGCCGCTCGGTCTCACCAAGCTCGCGGGAATGACGCATCTCACCGGCACCGGCATGGCTTTGCCTTGGGCCTTGGTCAACCGCGCCCAAGTCGCCAGCAGCAATGTGGTGGAAGACATGCAACTCGGCATTGATCTGGCCGTCAGTGGCTTCCGCACCAAATTCATCCCCGCGGCCCGGGTCAACAGTCCGCTGCCCCAGCAACGGGCCGCGGCCAGGACGCAGCGGACACGCTGGGAACATGGCCATCTCCGGACGCTCTTCACGCAGGTGCCGCGTTTATTAGGACGAGCAATCCTGACATGCCGTTTCGACCTATTCCTGCTCGCCCTCGACCTGGCCATTCCGCCTCTCTCGCTACTGGTCATGGGAACAATCTCCTTCTGTCTAGTAGCAACCTTGGCGTGGTTCATGGGAGCCGGCGTTCTTCCCGCAGCGATTGCCGGCAGCGCAGTGCTTGCACTTTCCCTTTGCGTATTGCTGGGCTGGGCCATGCATTGCCGCCAGCAGATTCCGCTCCGTGCGTTGTTGCTGGCACCCGTGTATGCGGTGCTGAAAGTGCCGCTCTATGCCGCCTTTCTCTGGCGTCGCCAGCAGCAATGGGTTCGCACCGCGCGGGATTCAGCCTCGTAAACACCGCTAGCTACCACCTGTAAAACCTTTCCGATTAAAAAGACTCTCCCAATCAGGGAAAATATTCAACCTTCGCCGCAGAGCAACCGAATTTAAGCTGCGTAACGATTCATCTCCGCGCTGGGGGGCGCGCGATGGTTCGGCCAGATCCATTGGCCTCGTACACGGAAGCCTCCGCATGTTCGCGAATGTTGCTCGACCAACCTTGGTCACTGGCTTGCTCACGCTCGTGGTAGCTGCTGCCTCGCTCACGGCCCAAGCTCAGCAGGGCGGCTACCCTGTTCGCAGCAATCCCAATCTCCGCCGGCCCGTTCCCGCGGCTGCCCGCGCTCAGGGGCAACCTCCCGCAATCGCCAGAGCCACCCGGCAGGAACCACTGCCGGAACCTGTGCTCGGCGAACGGCCTCCTGCTTCCTCTGCCGACATGATGGACGTGCAACCACGCGCCTTGCGACAACCGGCCACGCTCGCGCCGCACACTACCTCCGGTGCGCCCGAAGTCTATTACGACGAATCGATGTATAACGGCATGAATCCCGGAATGCAGGGCGGCGAGTACTATCAGCAGAACACCTGGGCCGCGCCGATGATGCCCATGCTCGGCTGCATGAGCCTGTCCGTCCGCGGTGAGTTTCTCTACTGGTGGAGCAGCCCGCTGAACACGCCTATTCTCGCGTCCACCTCTCCGGCCAATGTCGTTGTCGATGATGCCGGCGTCCTCGGCCAACCGGGCACCCAGTCGCTGTTCGGCGGCCGACTGAGCGACGACATCCGACCCGGCGGCCGCTTCACCACCAACCTTTGGTTCGATCAGTGCCAGAATCGGGGCCTCGAAGCCAGCTATACCTTCTTGCCAGGCCAAGGCGCCGACTATTCCGTGGACAGCAATCGTTTGCCGGTCATCTCTCGGCCCTTCTTCAACACCGAAACCGGCTTGCAAGACGCCGAGCTCGTGGCCTTTCCGAATCGACTCACCGGCTCGCTGGCCATCAATGCCAATACCGACTTCCACATGGGCGACCTGGCCTATCGTTGGAATGTGTGCTGCAACAACTGCCGTCGCGTCGATCTGCTCGTCGGCTATCGCTTCGCTTACTTGCACGACCGGATTCGCATCCGCGAACGGTTGACTTCGACCAGTCTCGATAGCGGCATCGTCCCCGGCACGACGATCACCGTGACCGATAATTTCGATGCCGCGAACTACTTCAACGGTGTGGAAATCGGTGTCGCTGCCCAGCGACAAACTTGCCTCGGCTGTGCCGATTTCTGGCTCAAGACAGCCTTCGGCAATACCCGTAACCGCTCGAACATCACGGGCTCGACCGTCACCACCGCCAACGGCCAGACCGCCAACACAGACGCAGGCTTCCTTGCTCTCGGCACCAACATCGGCCGCCGCAACACGGACGAATTCAGCACCCTGACCGAACTGGGCGGCAAATTGAATCGGGACTTCGGCTGCTGGCGGGCTTCGGTCGGTTACACCGTCATGTTCTGGAGCTGCCTCGGCCGCGGGGGCGACCTGATCGACCTCGAAGTGAACACCTCGCAACTCCCCCCCGGCCCCCTCGCGGGCTCGCCCTCCCCGCGCTTCCGCGAAACCCAATCCTGCTTCTGGGCACAGGGCGTCACCTTCGGCCTGGAACGCTGCTTCTAAAGTTCACCGCAGGATGGGCACTCCTGCCCGTCTGCCGCCCAATCTGTCCATTTATTAAACCGCTAAATGGACACCCACCCCCAGCCAAACCCGCGAAATACGCATTCCGCGGTCCATCAATGGCACCCATTAATGGACACCCCCCTTTAGCGGTTTCTTCGGTAGCGTCCGCTCTACGGACCATCACCGGGCTTGCGCTGACAACATCGTGAATCAGCCATTTGATAACGAATGAGCGCGAAAAAAAACACGCCGGACCATGGCAGAAGTCGTTTCGTAGTTGCGACTTACGTATTATTACTCGATAACATACTAAGTTGCGCGATAACAGTTTGATAAAATGTGTTACGCAACCGCTGATAACATCTGAATGCCCGGTCGCCCCGGCTGACGCGATAACAGTTACCAAACCGATCCCGCCGCTGATAGCGCCCTCGTTCGGGGCGCCTGATACCCGTTCGCCAACTCAATCAACCAGAATGCCAATGAACCGTTGCCAACAGTATTAGATGCGCGAGGGTGGACACGTCTGGTCAAGACGCGGCAAATATTCCGAAGAATTCCCCGCCCAGGATCGGGGCGATCTTCGAATAAGAGGACGTTGCCGTGGCCAGCGGTGGGCGTCGCCTGAGCCATGATGGAATACGAGCCTGAAGCGCCAGCGAAGGAGCGCGCTGTAAATCATTCGCAGGCGCTTCAGGCTTGTGTGGTAATAATTCCCGTAGTTTGGAAAAGTACGCGCCCCGACGAAGCAATGAGCTTTCGTTGACTCTTACTGGGCATAGAGTTAAGCTCTCACACTTTGAGTCATTTCTTTTCTGCGCGATGGTCTTTTCCTTATTCAGCCGTGGGGGCGACAATGCGCAAACGGTGTTTTCGCGCTGGGTTCACGCTGGTGGAACTGCTGGTGGTGATTGCCATTATTGGGGTGCTCGTGGCATTGCTCTTGCCGGCGGTGCAATCGGCGCGGGAGGCGGCGCGGCGGACGCAGTGCGTTAATAATCTGCGGCAGCTCGCGCTGGCCCATCACAACTATCATGACACTCTGCTTCAGTTTCCCGCAGGCTGTATTGCCCTGAATGCCTGGCAGACGGGGGCGACCAACTCGTCGGGCACGGCCGAAGCCAATGGCGGATTCTATGATGGCATGTGGGGCTGGCCCGTGGGCGTGATGCCGTTCATGGAAGCGGGAAACGTGGCGCGGACGTTCGATCAGGCTCAGCGGCCTTATGTGAGCGAGCGGTCGGACATTTGGTTTAGCGCCTTTGGTCCCGAGACCACGCATGGTCCGGTGAACGTCGGTCCTTGCACGACGATGCCGAAAACATTTTCCTGCCCCAGCTCGCCGCCGTCGTCAAAGGGAAAGAAGTCGGAATTCAAAGACTACGCGATCAATGCCGGCGGCGGGGTGAACATCTCTTCGTGCTGTCCCGACCGGGCGCTCGACAGCGACGGCGTCGGCCACAAGAACAGCAAGATACGGATGGGCGAAATCACAGACGGCACCAGCAACACGTTCATGCATCTGGAACAGGCCAGCACGTTTTGGGAGCTGGGTTACGCGGGCAGCAAGTACAAGTTCTATCCCACCAATCCGTTCGTGTGGGTCAGCCATCATTCGCAGGGAATGGCGATTGCGTCGGTCACCGCCGCCCGGCCGATTTGAATTTGGAGTAGTTGGTCACGGCATGTTTCTGCTGTACGGTTTCACCGATCACAGGCCCTTTAGTTACGAGTCAGCTTCAACTGACTTTGCAATTTGTCCGCTAGAGCATTCAATTGCGCGGGATCCAAAGCAGCCAATTCTTCGGCACTGGATTTGTGCAAGCCGAGCAACTCCTGGCAGAGCAAGATTCGGCCCAGCGTCTGGCCCTCGACGCGGCCCTCGACGCGGCCCTCGACGCGCCCCTCGACGTGGCCCTCGACGTGGCCCTTCGTCCGACCATCGATTTCCGCCCTTTCCAACCGCGCTTGCTCGTCGCGTTGAAACTTCAAGCGAGCTTCGTATAAATATCTTTCCGGTCCCGGTTTAGCAATCATTTCTAACACTCCTGCCGCCAGCCCGAATTCGCGCTCGGGCAATTGTTGCGAGATCTCGCCTTGGGTTAGACGTTCCGCATTCCACAAAAAGTAAGCCCATTGTTCGAGGGCGGACGCCCCTCTCACATTATCCGCTGTCAGGCGGCAGTTAGGCAACTGCAACAGGTGAATTTGAAGCCGGTCCGTCAGCGAAAATCCGTGCTGCTTTTCCCGCAGTCCGAAATCGAGGTGCAGATCGGAGACATCGGGAAACATCGACTGACCCAATACGCAAATGCTGATGGCGGGCCGCAAAAGCGTATAGCTGTCCCCTTCAAACAATTGATCTGCGAGCAAGCAAGACGTGTAATAGGCCAGCCGCTCCGCCATGGCCTGTGGCAGCGCCGTCTGCATTTCGATGTTAATCTGCCGACCGTATTCATCACGCGCCCGCACATCGAGAATCGACAGTTTGTCGTCAGCCGACTCCTTGCCCAGATAGGGATTCAGGATAGTGACCTCGCGAATCCGTGGTTGGTTCACGAGAATGGCATTCAGGAAATGAATCGTCACCTCAGGATGCGCCGGGCTGCCCATCACCAGTTTGAACGCAAAGTCGACCGTCGGACTGATTCCAATCGCCATGTGCCAGGTCCTTACGCAGAGAAAACCGCGATTTGCTGTGCTGGCGTTTTACCGTCAGTATCGAGCACGATGCGCGAAGTTTGGCTCGAATCACGAGTTGACCATCGAGAAGTCGGATCAGAAGTTCGACTTGAATTTGGAGTAGTCCATTCTGAGCGTCCTGACCATTACCGCGCCGGCGACGACTGATTCGCGCCAAAGACTCCCGACCAGAGCTACTTAGTGGCTTTCGGCGCGGCTTGGAACTCGCTGGATTGCATCGTCTTGACGGTGCCGTCTTGCATCAGGACGTAGCCGGAGCCGGTCTCGACGGCTTTCTCGTAAGCCAGCACTTTGCCCGCGCCGGCAGGGTTGATGGTGGTTCCCCAAAGGTAAACGACTTCGCCTCGTATGATGCCCAGACAAGCGCTTTGAAAGATCGGTTCGAGGGGCTGCAGGTCCCCCATATGCGCGGGAGGTTGCTTCCCTTCGGTCTTGACGTAATTCAGCATCGTTACCAAATCATCAAGTGATTCTTTCGCGGTGGGTGCGCCGGTCGCGCCAGGGGGAACCTTTCGCTCGCCTGAGCAGCCGAGAATGACGAAAGCCAATGCGCAAGCGCTAAGCAAGCCGATCGCGAACTTCGACCAAGCTGCCAAAAACCGAACCATGGATGACTGCCTGCGAAGATGGATGCATCGAGCAACGAAACGGTGCTGTCCGTATCGCGCTGCTCATATCGTGTTAGGGGAGCTGCGTGGATTCACCGTTGTTCATGCTCCCTGCTGCTTGCCATATGGCAAAATCAACAGAGTCGGTGACGATTCGCGTTGATCCATCGGCGAGGCATAAGTTCGCCCCAGCCGGATGGTAGCTGGCTGCGGCATGGTGGATGGCACCGAACCCAGTAGCGCCACAGATATACCTCTGCTGTGCGGTGACGCTTTGCTTGCGATTCCAGTTCACTGGCAGCGTGTGCGTGTAGGCGAACGTGTGAGGGATCTGCGCTCGATAATATTGTTGGCCGATGTAGTGAATCTTCGCTCCGCCGCCGTTTCCATTCAAGCACTCAGTCACCGTGCGACCGTCGGTGATGGTAACGCCAGAATACGTCCCCCCGATATGACTCGTTGTATGGTCAAAGGTTGCTGCCGGAGTGGCCGGCCCTCCTCCCGGATACGTGCCTCGCTTCACTTCGGAAAATATCGCGGTATTACTCGTGCCGTCAGTTAGCTCACCGAGGCGACGCCCCTTTAGCTCCGCTCCCAGTTCTAACGGCTGCGCAAAAACGCCGTCGAGATTCGTGCCTCCAGACACGCTCGATGAACCGCCGAGCGATGCCATATAATTCATCCTCGCCGCATCGAACGTTCGCGCGTTGGAGGGATCGGAAGGGCACAAGAATACTTTCAGGTCGGTCAATCGCGCTTTGCCATTCGCACCCGCTTTGGCTGGAATAGATGGATCAATCGGAAAGTCGCTGTTCGTGTCATAATTCAAGTCGAACGTTTGAAATTTATTCTGTCCTTCCAGAAACGGCAACAGCATCACCTGCGGTGTGGCGCCAGACGATCGACGATTACCATTAATCACGATGGTGTGGACGCGTGGTGGCAACGTCTTTTGTGTGTCTTCAAAATTGTGTGCTGCCAGACCAAATTGCCTTAAATGGTTAATGCATTGGGTTCGTCGCGCGGCTTCTCTGGCGGCTTGCACGGCCGGCAAGAGGAGCGCCACGAGCACGCCAATGATGGCGATCACCACCAGCAACTCCACCAGAGTAAACCCGCGCCGCCGCTCAGTTGTCATGTTTGCCCCCATCAGGCTCTTGGATTGGCCGACTGAAAGAGAGGAATTCGCTTGATGTTAGTCGATGCCCGAATTTTTTCAAGGGTTTTTGTTTAACTTGATCCAGTCCCGGGTAGGAATGTTTTCCGCGCGCGAACTGCGGGGCTGGTGTTCGCGGGAGCGGAAATTGCGCGGCTTGGCATTCCTGCTGGTCGATTCCTGGTCACGCTGGTTGAGAAAACTGCAGGTCACGAGTTACAAACTTGCCGGATTTCATAGAAACCTGATGCGCCGCACCATTTTACCTTTGGGCATTAGAGTTGCGGTTCCACCGGCGGCAGTGCTTTCGTCGTTGCGAGAGCAGGGAGATAAACCGTGAAGCCAGGAGACATGCAATGCGTTTAATTTTAGGTTCGGCGTTGGTAGCAATGACAGCGGGCCTGCTGTGGGGCGTGGCGGATGAGGCGTCGGCACAAGTCCGCGCAAATGTACAGGTTCGCGGAAATCGCGGCGGGTACAACCTGTATGGGCAACGGCCCTGGTTTGGGAATCCCGCGGTGCGGAAGCAATTGAAAATTGACGACAACCAGTATGCCACGCTCAATAAGAGCTACACGCAGTACTGGACTCCGTATAACCAGACGGTCACAGCATTGCCGGCCGATCTGGAAGAACAACAACGGCAGCAGAAAATCGCGGCCGCCTACGGCACCTTTCACCAGGGCTTCAATGAAAGCACTGGTAAGGTTCTGACCGATGCCGAAATTCGCAACCGGTACAACCAATTGAATTTGCAGTATCAGGGCTATGCTGCATTCAATGACCCGCAAATCCAAACGCGGCTGAAGCTGACGGATCAGCAGCAGCAAAATTTCAATCGGTACTACACCGATTGGAATAAACAAATGAACACGTACGCCGGTGAGTATGCAACCGACCCGAACAGTGTGAATAAGCAATGGGGCGACAACTGGAAGCAGACACGCTCGCGAATCAATGAAACGCTGACGCCCGACCAACGGAAGTCGTGGACTGAAATGACGGGCGAGGCCTATGACTTCCCGGCTGATGTTTATTTCGATAATGGCGAGGGCCGTGAAGGTGCCGGCCGTGATAATCCGCCGCGCAATCCCGCGCCCGGGGCTGGCCCGCGCGAGAATCCGCCTCGTAATCCCGCCCCTGGCGCTGCGCCCCGCGAGAATCCGCCGCGATCCAATCCGTAGTAGCGATCGGTTAGTGAATCGCTTTTGATATCGCGAAATGAACTGGCGAGGCAGCAGTCTCGCCGGTTTTTTTTAATTTGTTTTATTGTGGACCCGGCTCGCGATTAGCCCGGCCACGTATCCACCCTTGAACCCCGCGTCGATATTTACCACGGTGACATTCGCGGCGCAGCTGTTGAGCATCGAGAGGAGCGCCGCGACGCCCCCGAAGCTGGCGCCGTAGCCGATGCTGGTCGGGACGCCGATGACGGGGCAGGGGACGTAGCCGCCGACGATGCTTGGCAGGGCGGCTTCCATGCCGGCGACACACACGATGGCGTCGCTACCCTCGAATTCCGGCAATCGCAGCGGCAGACGGTGCGGGCCGGCAACGCCGACGTCGTGAATCATCACCGTGGCAATGCCCATCCAGTCGAGCGTTTCGCGGGCTTCTTCGGCGACGGGCAAATCGCTGGTGCCCGCGGTGATGATGGCGACCTTGCCTTTCAATTCTTGTGATGATGAGGACGAAAGCGGATCGACGCGAAAGGTCTGAGCGAGGAGATTGTATCGTGCAGAATTGTTTGTTGCGCTCGCGAAATGTTGGAGCAGGATGTCTCCCTTTTCCTGCGAGATGCGCGTGGCTAACGCGCGAACCCTGGTGGACAACAGTTTGTCGATAATGGCTGCAATCGTCGCGGTGGATTTGCCTTCGCCGAAGATCACTTCCGGAAATCCGCACCGGCGCTGACGATCGAGATCGAGCGTGACGGCGGGCGCTGCCTGCGCATTCGCGGCTTCGATTGCGGCGATGATGCCCGCAAGGAAATCGTCGTGGGCGAGCTCACCCGCAAGGAGTTCGGCGGTCAGGCGTTTGAGATTGTCGCGGTTCATGGGTAGCCTGAACCCATTGGTTCGGGCGAGTGGGAATAGTAGACGGTAGGGGCTGAAACAGGACGCACGAACCAAGGGGTTCGTGCTACAAGTTTATCGCGGCCTTGTCAGCCATTCGATGGGTGATGAAAATACATGGCTTCCCCGTATCTCTCGACCTCTTAAGAATTGATTGCTCATGCCTAGCTGCGTTTTGGCTTATTCCGGCGGTCTCGATACTTCGGTCATTCTCGGCTGGCTGCAGGAGGAAGGATATGACGTACACGCGGTGTATGTCGATCTCGGTCAGCCTTGCGAGGACCGGGCGGCTACGAAAAAGAAGGCCCTCGATTGCGGGGCCAAGAGCAGCCGGATTGTCGATGCCCAGGAAGAGCTCTGCCGCGATTTCGCCTTTCCCGTGCTGCAATGGCAAGCGAAGTA
>JAYTUF010000534.1:0-5884 GCA_043744755.1 Anatilimnocola sp. | reverse complement strand
CCCATCATCAACGTGCAATCGCCTTCGCAGCCACCGAGGCCCGCGTGGGAGCCGCTGGGCATGTTCGGCATGCTCGCGCTGCAATTCTGTCTGCTGTCGTTGATCGCCTGGAAACTGATTTCGCCGCCGGATGGCAGTACCGACTCGGCTGCCATTACCAAGCTGGAGAAAGTTCTCGAAGCCCGCGACGAAGCAGCGGCCCTGGTTCACCAGCATCAGCGCGATCTGCAAGTGATCGACCGCGTGCTGCACGATGTGAAAGAAACGCCGACCGGCCTGGTCGAAGGTTACCAGCGCGAAATGCAGCGGAGCGCGGATCTGGAGCTGGCTTTGCGGAACAGCCAGGCCGTGCAAAAGCAGAACGCGGCGGAAACTGCGAGTAGCCTGCTTGATTTGAACGACCGCTTTGCCTCGCAGGGACTGGATCTGGAGAAGGTTCGAGAGGATGTGGTCGGGCTGACATCCGAGCGGACGAAACTCAAGGAAGATTTGAAAGCTAGTGAAACGACGATTGCGGCCCTCGAAGAGAAGCTGTCGCCCGACAAAGCCGACGCGAAAGATGGCCTGTTTGTCTGGCCTCCGACCATCCGCACTTGGATTCTGATCGGCGGCGTGCTGGCTGCGGCAGCGCTCGGGGGCTTGGGCTTTTGGTTTCGATCCCAAGCTGCGACCGCCGCGAACGAATCACTGGCAGAAACGTCCTCCGGTCCCGATGTCTCGAAAGATCAATCTCGCGAAGCGACAAGCGGACCTATTGGACACGACGCTGTTGCGAAGAACGATGAATCCAAGCTCGCTCGGTAAACAGTCAACTCTTGCAGGAAACTTTCCATGGATCCCACGCAACGAACCGCCCGCCTGCAGGCCGATCATACGTTGCTGCAAAACCTGGCCGCCAACAACAGCATCCTTAAAGTCGAAGCCTTCGGCGAGCCAGCCGACCGCTACGTCCTCACCTTCCGCGGCAAAGGCCTCGCTCGCGATGTGGCCCAGGCGGGCGAAATCTCCATCGTCGAGTTGCACCAGGTCGAACTGCGGCTCCCCTACGCCTATCCCGCCAGCCCGCCCGACATTCGCTGGCTCACGCCGCTGCTACATCCCAATGTTTCGTTCAGCGGATTCGTCAACTTGAACGAGATGGGGCTGCCGTGGACACCGGACGTCGGCTTGGATGTGATCTGCGAACGCCTGTGGGACATCGCCCGCAGCGCCTACCTGAATCTCGACCGCGCCACGAATTATTCCGCCAAGAATTGGTACGAAGACGAATGCAAACAGCAATTGCCCGTCGATCCACGACCGCTCCGCAGTGGCAACAGCGTTAGTCCGTCGAACATCGTCCGCTACACCCACCGCGCGGGCGAAGGAGTTCGCTGGACATCGCCGGCCGGCGTTGGCGAAGTGCTCTTCATTGATGAAAACACGCCAACCCCCATTGCCCCAGGCAGCACGCCGAGAGCCGTCCCGCGAAGGCGTCCGGCAGCGGGGGATGAGGATGTGTTTTATATTGGGCCGGAGTAGGAAGCCCGTCGCGTCAGCAAGGAAGTGCCGCGAGTTGACCAGGATTTGGCAACCGTGCGATAGCACGAATTGGTGGCGCGAGAGGAGCGTCGATTGCGAGTAGCGGAATTTGCGCGCGGCCCGCCCCTCACCCCTAACCCTCTCCCCGGAGTACCGAGGAGAGGGAGTTTTCCGTGCTGACGCACGGACTTCTACTTGTGGCGCACCACAGCTCCCGGCGGTGAGATCAACATCCCGCCATCGATTACCAGTGTTTGTCCTGTGATTAGATTAGAGCCGGTGATAAAGCCGAGAATCGCCGAGGCGACATCTTCCGGCTCGCAGACTTTTTGCAGCGGCATGTTCTGTTCGAAGTTTTGCTTCACCCGTTCGTACGCGGTGCCCAGGCCTTGTTGCAGCCAGCGGCCGGCGATGAAACCGGGGGCGACGCCGTTGACGCGGATGTGCGGGGCCAAGACGCGGGCCAGGGCGATGGTCACGTTGTCGAGGGCTGCCTTGGAAGCACAGTAAGGAATCGAACTGCCGCTGGCGATGCGGGCCGCGACGCTGGAGACGTTCACGATGCAACCGCCGCCGCTGGCCAGCATCGGTTCCTTCGCCGCGCGGGCGCATTGAAACGGACCTTTGACGTTCACGCCCATGATGCGGTCCCACATCTGATCGGTGACTCGTTCGAGGTCTTCGGCTGCGACAAACTCGGTCGTGCCGGCGCAGTTGACGAGCACATTCAAGCCGCCGAACTTTTCAACGGCAGCTTGGACCATCTCGCGACATTCTTGATCGACGGACACATCGGCCTGGTGAGCGAACGCCTGCACGCCGAGCGCTCGCGCATCCGCGGCGGTCTGTTCCGCTTCGCTGGCGGAACGGCTGTAGTTCACCAGCACATGGCAGCCAAGTTTCGCGAGCGCGAGCGTTGTCGCGCGGCCCACGCCGGTGCCGCCGCCGGTGACGATCGCGGCTTTGTTCTGTATGTCCATCGGTTTATCGCTGCCAAAGTTCGGGGCTGAGTTTGAAATTGAACGCGCCGGTGCGACCGACGGCGGCCGCGGGAAGTTGCAGACGCAAGGTACTTTCGCCGGAACCCTTCGCGGCGGGGAGGGCGAAAATCAACACGTCGTTAATCGATCCACGCGGTTCGAGCGTGACATCCTCGACATGACCGGCAATCGATTGCAGGCCACTGAATCGCTGCGGCGGATATTCGCGGCCGGTGTCGTCCGTCAACTTCGCGGCCACTTGTTCGTTGCCATCACGGAACTGGTTGCCATGCCAACTGATGTAGCGGGCATTCGTCTGGAGGCGATTGGTCACCGTGAAATGGATCTGCAGGAACTGCCCCGGCGGAGAAAATGGTTGACCGTTTGCATCGCGGGCGGCAACTTCGCCGAACTCACAGCGAACGATGCGCACATGCATGCCTGATCGAAGACCCGCGCTGCGGACCGCATCGATCCACTGAATCGGCCCGCCGCCCGCGGGCCGGAGGTCGATGATTTCGACAACATCTGCGGCGGCGACTTCGATTGGTTTTGGTGGAGGACGTTGCTTCAACTTACTGATCAGCTGCGGAATCAGCATCAAGCCTACTGTTAAGCTGACGCCGATGACGAGCAGCGACACCCGCATCACGAATCCAGTGAGGCGCGACGGGCGCGGCGGCAGGATTTCTTCGACGGGCACGGGCGGTTGCGGATTGCCTGGACGCAAATGTGGCGGCAACGGACCAGTGATCGGTGGACCGATGGCGATTGTCCGAGGAACCGCAAATGCGTGACCACAGACGACGCATTGCTGAGGCAGACCTTGGGCCTGTGGCGGCACCAGGTTTACGCTTTTGCAGCGCGGGCAGCGAACCGAGATGGCAGGGAGAGACATGCGGGATTCACACGCTGCGAGCAGCGTGGCGAAATGAGCGAGTGCTATTTCTTCTTGGCGGGCGGAGGGACCAGGTTGGGAACTTCGTCCGGCTTCTTGGGGCCCGCGGGCTTGTCGTTGTTCGGTACGTCAGTCAGTCCGGGAATGGGAATCCGCTCGGTCGGCTGCGGTTTTACTTCCGGCTTGGGTACCTCCGCCGGCAGGGGTTCGACGGGCTTGGGTGCTGGAGCCGGTTCTTGCAAGCCGGGGATTGGAATGGTTGTCGAGGAGCGGGGCACGAGCGGAGCGGGAGCGTCGCCGTTACCACCAATGACACCGGCAGTTGCCGCAACGGGAGTGGCTAAAGCCGTTCCGGTGATCTCATACTGCCAAGCGCCGGATTTGGTGGACGCTAGCGCCGGTTGCGGAAGTGCGAGACGAAAATGCAACTCGGCGGTGGGTGGAATGGCGAAGACCAGCGTGTCTTGAACTGTTTCGCCCGGCTGCAGTTCCTTCGACGCGAGACGTTTGACGTTGGGCGTTGCAGTGGCGGCTACGAGCGTGAAAGGCTTGCCCGCGATATCGACGAGTAAAGCGGCAGTGCTTTCGTTGTTCCAACCGGCATAGTTCCGCGGCTTCGCATCGGCATTGTTAATCGTCACTTCGATGAACAAAAACGAAGCTGGCTCAGCAGCGACATAGCGAACGGGACCAGCAGCGACCGGTGGAGCGGCAATGATGGCAGGGGGCGCATTTACTTCAGGCGCGGTTCCTTCGGGAACCGGGGCCACTGAGGCGGCAGCGCCCGGATCGACGGCTTCGCCGGCAGCAACAGGTCCACCTTCGGAACGAACGGTCACTCTGCGTCCCGCGGCATCGGCGGCGACCCAGACGTTGACCTTGGTACAGGCCAATCCCGGTTTGACCCCAATCCTCGCGAACTTCTCGATCGGCTTCCAAACGGTCTCTTTTTTCAGAATGGCGGCGGGAGCGGTAGCGGGCGAGGCATTGGTCTTTGTTGCTCCGGGCTTCTCACCTTTTGCGAGCGGTTTCGCCGGGGTGTCCGCTCCCGGCTTGGTGTTCTCCGTGGGAGTGACGATAGGATTCACTTCCGCGCCAGCGGGATTGACTTCACCCGTGCCGACATTGGGGTCAACTTCCGCCGTTGGAATGACGACGACCGGCGCTGCGGCGAGCGACTTAGGCTCTTCCGGTGAAGCGGTGAATTTCCAAACCAACAAGAGCAAGCCCACGAGTGCGACACCACCAATCGTGCCACCTAGCATCAACACCATCTGCCGCGAGTTGTCCGTTTTTTTGCCCGCGACTGGGCTATCTTTATCTTCTGGCCGCGAGATGTGAACCTGGCCGGGAGCTTCATCCGCTTTCACAACGGGTATCCACGCCGGTGCGCTCTCGACGGCAGCGGGCGCTGGTGCGGCCTTCGGTGCAGCACTGGGCGCAACAACGCGCCCTTTCGGCACGGCGATCGGGTGTTGAACGATGGGTGTAGCGGGGGGCAGGAGTTCGTCTGCCGACGCCACAGGTCGAGTAGCGGGCTTACCGGCTGGGACTTTCTTCGTGGAGATGCCGCTGGCCGAAGCGCGGGGGGCAGTCGCGGGGCGGGCCGCCTGTTTAGGATTCGTCGCAGCCAGCGCCGGCGAGAACAGCCCGGGCACATGCTCGGCTTGATACCATTGGCTGTCGAAGTTGCGTCTCACATGCGTGGCCGGCACTACGTTGCCCGCCGCCGCCATCTGCACGAGTTGAGGCCAGGTGTACGGACCATATTCCTGACCATTCACGTAACAGAGCCATTCCGGATTCATTGCGTTAGCCTCCCCATCAATGCGCAGACCTGCCCTGTTTGCCGGGTCAGGTTGTGCCCTCAATTTAACCACTTGAGAAGGAGAATGCCAGGGAAAGTAGGGGGCGGGGGGATCGGGAGTCGCGGGTCAGGGGTCAGGAGGCAGGGGTCAGGAGGGTCGAGGCTTGAAGCGGGACGAAAAGTCGTCACTCTGGCGTTGCTATTTCAGACGCGGATAGAATAGCAGGCAGGAAATGCGACAACTGCGAGAGTCTTTAATTCCTGATTCCCGACTCCTGACCTAATGACCCCCCCGACTCCCGATCCTCATGAACTCTGCGACCGCCAAGTCACCCTACGAACTAGTCGATTTCTCCGCGATTCCGCCAGTGGCTTGTCCCTGCGGGCAGGCTCGGAGGGGACTGGCGGAGGTGGAAGATTATCCCGGCACGATCCACGTCACCGAAATTTCCGTCAATGCTAAATTGCACTATCACAAGCGGCTGATCGAGACATATTACTTTCTCGAATGTGAACCCGATGCGAGGATGCAATTGAACGACGAAGTACTTGCTGTCCGCCCCGGCACCTGCATCATGATTCGTCCCGGCACGCGGCATCGCGCGCTTGGCAAGATGAAGGTGCTGATTGTCGTTTATCCGAAGTTCGATTCAGAGGACGAGTGGTTTGATTAATCGC
>JAYTUF010000533.1:0-5884 GCA_043744755.1 Anatilimnocola sp. | reverse complement strand
CTCCTCTTCGACAACCTGCTCCCTAAATGGAACTACCGCGCTGTTCCGGAATGAGTACGGCAGTTATTGATGCGCCGATCCTTAGTGTCGCCTTCGCCGTGCCTCCTTCAGGCGGAAGCACATACTCGCTGTTAATCGGAACCATCTTGAAGCAAAACAGGTCTTGGCTGATGAAGTCTGATCGAACTCCTGTTTCGCGATAAATACGGTGTGCAGGAATGAAGCCCGGCGAGCCAGACTTGTATTTCCAGACGTGCAGGAATCCACAGGTAGCGCAACACCGCGTGTCGTCTGGCATGGTGACCGCCGGATTGAAGATTCATTCCGAGAGGCGTACCATGAACGCAATCAAACGCATGGGCCACCCGGCTCATCAGTGAAAGCCGTCAGCGTCTAACTGGCGGCTTTTGCATTTTAGCGGCCTACGCAATCGCTGTCAGCAGTTCCTCGACGGTCCAGACATGGTCAGCTAGGTTGCTCGCCATCGCGGGCGTGGCCTTTAGCGTCTTATGCTTCCGGCAGAAATTGAAGTGAGCGAAGTGCAACGCCAGGGCGCATTCGTGGTTCGCCCACTTCTTGCTGAAGCAGTAAGTCAACCGGCCCATCCGCTTCATAAAGCAGCGAATGGAGCCGTTGTTCCGCTCAACGTGACTGGTGCAAATCTTCTTCTCGTCCGGGTTGCCGTGAACAACTTCCCGCTTCGCGCCGGCTATCTTCGCTGGACTGTATCGCCCGCCAGCGTTGTCGCCTCCCTTGAATATCTTGACCAACCGGCCGTAATCCACCCGCTCGCCAAGATTGTCGGCAATTGCGTAGATGTAGTTCCGCAAGCCATCGGTAGAAATCTGGAACTTCGTGGGAGCCGTGGCAATGCGAACCTTGTGGCAGAACTCGTAGGCGTCATCGTCGCCGCGCCGGCCAACGTGCCAGGCGAGAACGAGCTTCGTGTGACGTTCAACCGCCGTCCAGCACCAGCTATCGCCGCAGGGGCCACCGAAGCCGGTATCTTCAAGCTTCGCAGCCGTGCGGCGCTTGCAGTAAACGAATTGCCAAATTTCGTCGCACTGTACGTCGGTGACTTCGACGTTCTGAATCTTGCTTTCCAGAAACGCCTTGCATCGCGGGCCGACCAACGCGAGTAGTTCCAGGATCGTTTTCACATCGACACTGGCGAGCCGCGAAGTAGCCCGCACGCTCATTCCTTCGCAGAGTTGCGAAATGATTTGGACAGCCTTGTCCATGCCGATCCGCATTCCGGCCAGAGTGGCCGTGGACTTCGTGAACCGCTTGCCGCAGTCCAGACACTTATAGCGCTGCGTGCCGCATTTCGTCACGCCCGACTTCTTGCTGCGGGGGTGTTTGCATTCAGGGAGACCTATCATCGAAGCGTTTCCATTTCTGGGACGCTTCCGCTAGAATCTGGATAGTTGGTCGCGATTCGGCGGAAACGTCGGGTTGTGATTTGCCCCGAATCAAGCCGGCAAGCCTGATTCGGGGTTTTTTCGTGCTAGTTGTTGTTATTGTACCGCAACTCGCGGTACAATAAATGGAGATTGTTGTTGACTGTCGTATTTTTTGCGGTACAATAACTAGCATGAGTACCACAAAGAGAGGCGGGCGACCGCCAAAACGTTCGGACCAAAAGAAACTAGTTGGACTCGATGTCAGGATCGACGAGCGCGAAAAACTCGCTTTCAGGGATGCGGCTGAGGCTGTGGGGCTGCCAGTTTCGGCTTGGGTTCGGTCGCGACTGCGACGAGCTGCAATTAGCGACTTGGAAGTTGTTGGCAAGATTCCGCAGTTTCTCGACTCGCCTAGGACTGACGAATGAGCAATGAAATCGCCGGAATGAAATTCGAGCCTATCGGCCTTGCTGACATCTTGGTTCGCGAGCGGCTGTCAGTGCCGCCAAACCAACGCGAGTATTCGTGGGAAGAGCAGCACGTCGATGATCTGTTCAAGGACATTGCAACTGCTATTGCAGAAGCAAAGCCAGTTTATTTCCTTGGGACAGTCGTTCTGAACACTGGCACGATGGGGCCGCCTCAGATTGTCGATGGGCAACAGCGACTGGCGACGACATCCATCTTTTTGGCGGCCGTCCGCGAC
This sequence comes from Anatilimnocola sp., assembly GCA_043744755.1. Taxonomy (GTDB): domain Bacteria; phylum Planctomycetota; class Planctomycetia; order Pirellulales; family Pirellulaceae; genus Anatilimnocola. The sequence continues at coordinate 3,775 of JAYTUF010000533.1, read as the reverse complement.
TTCATGCTATCGGTAAAAGACGACCGCGGAAGCGCGTCAATCGAAGCCGATTTCCTGCTCAACTATGACAGGTCAATCAGGGACGACGTTCCTAGGTTAAGGCTAAACTCAGACGACAATGAATTCTTTTTTCAGCGCGTACTGTGCCAGCCTGGAAAACCAAACCGAGTAAATGAACCATCGACAAAGCGCATCTCGCATCGCCTGATACATGACGCGGCCAACTTAGCGGCTGCGCGAATTGCTTCCATCGCGGAAGAGCATCGTAATCCGCTTGACCAACTAGAACGATGGGTTCGTTATCTGCAAAACCAAGCGATGGTCATTTTGCTCCGAGCCCCAAATGCCAAGAATGCCTTCAGCATGTTCGAGACGCTCAATGATCGCGGCTTACGAACAACGCAGGCGGACATTCTGAAAAACTATCTGTTCGAGCAGGCATCGCCAGAGGTGTCGGCTGCGCAGGGGCACTGGTCAAGCATGATGACATCGCTTGAGCCACTTGGATTACGCGAGCCGTCGCTAACCTACCTGCGTCACGCCACCCTTGCATCACACGGGCCGATGGGCAAAGAAAGTACGTTTTATGACGTAACCCAGAAGGCCGTTCGCGGCAAAACGCAGGCGCTGCAATTCCTTTCAAAACTTGCACACCGAGCGGATGACTATTCTGCGATACTTACGCCGTCTCATGCAAAATGGAATGATTACGGCCCAACTGTCGCACTGTCGCTGGGGCAGATGAAGGAGTTTGGCGTTGCGCAGATTCGGCCCCTGATGCTTGCCGTCGCCAACAGGTTCACGCCCCAAGAGGCTGAATTGGCATTTAAGGCGTTTGTTAGTTGGACCGTTCGATTTCTAATCGTTGGCGGAATGCGTGGGCAGTCGCTTGAGGACGCATACGCAGAAACTGCGTTTGCCGTTACCGAAGGTCGCATTAAAACGCTTGGCCAACTTCGCGCATCCCCCCTGGGCGAGAAAATTCCAAACGACGCCAGATTTCGCGCTGATTTTGCAACGGCGACTGTATCGGCAACATGGCTTGCCACCTACTATCTAATGGCCCTTGAACACGCAGAGAAACAAACCGAGGACTTCCCGGAAGTTGCGCCCATCAATGATCGCCGTATTTTGAACTTAGAGCACATTCTGCCGGTGACGCCAGGCGATGATTGGTCGCACCTAGACCCGCAAATCGCATCGGCGTACTACCGGCGAATTGGAAACCTCGTGCTGTTAAACGCCAAGAAAAATAGCGCCATTGGAAATATTGGATTCAAGGACAAGCGCGCTGCGTTTCAGAAGTCTGCAATTCTGCTCACGCGACAAGTGTTCGACATGACCACACCGTCAACGCAGTGGGGCCCGGCCGAAATCGACAAGAGGCAAGCAAAGTTAGCTGACGTGGCTGTGCGCACTTGGCCACTATAAGCGGAAAGCGGAGGAATCGAACCCATCCGTCGCCGGTCCCTTCGCTCGGGTATAAATCGAGTGTGCCACCAAGACACGGGCCGCAGTCCTGCTGCTCGCCGGTTTCAGCCAGCGGCAGCCAATGAAATAGTCGCGCAACGCACTGAGAAGGTTCGCGAAGATGACGATGGATTGCGCGTGACACAATCCTTAATTCCCGCCAACCCGCCCAGGTCCACATAATCCAGCACTACCAAACGAAAAGGACGCTGAACCAAGCGTGCTCTCCGAACCCCGACCAAGGGGCCTACAGAACAGTACCTGGCCAGCGCCCCCTGCGGGGCGCGGCACAAGCACTGCTTCTGTAGTTACAAGAACCTTACGGTTCAGGTTGGTCGTTTTCGGAGAAGCAGAACTCGTTGCTCACGCAACGATCTCGATGTATTCATATCGCCGAATGTCGGCGTGGATTGTCTTCGGTCTCCTGTCAGAGTTTCAGTATGGGCAGTCGTGCTGCCTTGGTCCGGATTCTAGCCCGGCACTGGCTTGCTCGCAAATCCGACATGAATTTGGTCACCATAGACGCCAACAAGGAAGTGAAACACGAAACGGGGGACGTATTCGGTCACTGGCGACGAGAGGGACTGCAGCTTCGATTAGACTTCAGCACCGATGGGCATGGCCACTCGCTGCTACAGCAACGAAATCGCCAATGGGTGGGCCTTCATTATCGTCTCTACGACAAAACCGTGTGGGGCTGGGAACTGATTCCCGAATGACTCACCGACCCTCGTTGTCTTTCACATCGGCGTGTCGGACTGACGGGCGCAACCAGGCCGTGGGGCAACCGCCATGAGGAGTCGTCAATCCGGCGAGCTTAAATGGAATCGCGGTTATTTCGTTGGTGCATCTCCGCAGCTACTCTCACGGCAGCGACGATCACCTGATCAGCTAGTTGGACAGCGCCAGGTTCGGCGTTTGGATTTTAGCATGGCGGTTGTTTCGGTGGCACGCTTTTGATTTGGTCGGGGTCGATGCCGAGGTTGTGGAGGCGCTGCAGCCGAGTCTTGCGATGCGAGCGTGAAGCGGCTGCGTTGCGGCGTTGGTGGTAACGCTGGCGGTCCAATTCCGTTTGGCATCTTTGCTGCCGCTGCTTGCGTGGCAAGTCGAGCGTGTCAAGGAACACATCGGCGGCGCGGCGAACCTGCTCCAGCGTCAGCAGTTCGCCGCTGGTCACCAGGTTGGAAGGCGTGAGTTGGTGACGAACGCGCGCACAGAACAGCGCGCTGAGAATCGTCACGTGCAGATGGCGATAAATGCACCGCCAACCGCGGCACTCGAAGTGGTCCCAGCCAAGTTCTTCCTTGACTTCGCGGAAGCAGGCTTCCACTTGCCAGCGTCCAAACGCCACGCGGAGCAAGTCGCGCAGCGTCCAGCCCTCTTGTCCCGGCACGCGATTGCTGAAGAAGTATTTCGTCTCGTCTGTCAGCACGTTATGAGCCACGATCAGCGTCCCTTGACGACTGACCAGACCGCCGCCGTGCGTCTTTCGCCAACAGACGTGCCATTGGATTTCCCAGACCTCGGGGCCGTGGCAGGTGTCTTTGATGCGATACTGCTGCGGCGTCTGCTCGGTGAAGCCCGGCGAGTAGCGGGCCAGGTTTTTCACTTCGCGGGGATGAGCATCGCGGCGGGCCAGTCGCGGATAGTTCGCCTGTCGTCCGGCCCCGTTTTTCGGCGGAAAACGCAGCACCGTAGGCTTCGACAGCCAGGCATGAAAGTTCGGCGGCACCTCGCCGATGAACGCTTCACCACGCTGGTCGAGTCCATCCAGGAACTGGCCGTCGCGGCCATACAGTTCGTCAAACGTCCAAGCCTTGACGCGAATCCCATTGGCCACCGCGCGGTCGACAAGATCGAGCGAGATCTGCGGCTTGGTCTGGAACTCAACCTCGTCGGGAATGTAGTTTTTTTTCGCCGCTCGTGATCGTTCGCCCACTCCTCGGGAAGATACAAACGGGCGTCGAGCAAGCAGCGAAAGTCCTCGCTGGCGTAAGAGATCGCGACGTTGTTGACGCAGTTCTCGATCTTGCCGCGGTTGCCGTTGTACTGACGCTTCACGCCGGCCGTGTGCGCGCCGCTTTTGATCGTGCCGGTCTCGTCGATCACGCCAATCGCCTGCGGATCAGCGTGCTCGCGGGCCACCAATTGTTGACAGCGGTCACGGAGCAATTCTTCGTCCCACTGAATGGATTCGAGAAACCGCTGCAGCGTCCGCGGAGCAACTCCCCGCGCGAGCGCCATGGCTTCGACATTCTTGCGCTGCACGTCGCTGAGCAATCCGCGGACGTAAACCGCGAGCAAA
>JAYTUF010000532.1:0-5888 GCA_043744755.1 Anatilimnocola sp. | reverse complement strand
CTGATGACCAGTAATGCGGTTAAGAAAGCACGTCTGGGGATGGCTTTTCCGGTTAAGAATTGCCGGAATTGCGTTCGCAGTGGTCAGCCGCAAAATCGCTCGGCTGATATAATTTTTTGCTGCGTTTCCGGCTTCCTGCTCCAATCGATAACGGTATCTTCAGCTTAGCATGATGACGATAAATCCAAATTACTCTGTGACCCGCTGGCTGGCGTGCGTGTTGACGACCGTAACAGTGTGCGTTCTGCTGCCGACTGCTGCGTTCGCTCAAGCCGGGGCTGCGGGGCCGCTGCTGAAGTTGCTGCAAAGCGGGCGACTGCCGAAGGAACGTCAGCCCCAAGTGGTGGAAATGGTAATCAGCCGCGGTGGGCCAGATGACTTGGCCTACATCTTTCAGCAGACGCTCAAAGAGGATGGCTTTTCGCCCGCGTTACGGCGGCAAGCGGTCGCCTGGCTGGCTGATGCGGCGAAGGTTCGCAAGGTACAGCCGAGTGGCGACCTGGGCGAGATCAAGCAACTGCTGACCGGTGATGTGACCAAGCGTGATCCGGCGCTCATCGCGGGTGCCATCGAACTCGCGGGCCTGTGGAAATTGACGGCCGTTCGCGCGCAGTTGCAAGAATTGGCTCTCAACGCCAAGACGCCGGCCGACTTGCGCCGCTCAGCAATCAGCGGCCTCGTGTCTTTGGGAGATAAAGAGAGCAAGCAGACGATTCGGGAACTAGCCACGACGGGCAACTCCTTGCAACTAAAGCTCCTCGCCGCCGCCGAACTGGCCGCGATTGATCTCGATGCCGCGACGTCTGCCGCCGCGACGATTCTTCCCGCTTTGACTTCCAAAGACGATCCCGCGCCGCTGCTCGATGCCATCCTCGGCCGGAAACTAGGGGCAGAGAAACTCGCTGCCCAGCTCAAGAATCAAAAGATCCCTGAAGAAGCCGCCAAGATCAGCTTGCGGCACATGTACGGTGTCGGTCGCAGTGACGCCGCGCTGAGCGAAGTTCTGAGCAAGGCCGCGAATATCGCGCTCGATACACCGCCGCCAACCCAGGCGGAAGCCCTCAAAATTGCAGCCGAGGTCCTGGCAAAAGGCAACGCCGAACGAGGCGAAAAAATCTTCCGCCGTAAGGACCTGTCTTGCATCAAGTGCCACGCCATTGCTCAGGCCGGTGGACAGGTCGGCCCCGAACTCACCGCGCTCGGCTCGATTTCGCCCGCCGATTACGTGGTGAATTCGATCTTGAATCCTAACCTGGCCATCAAGGAGCAATACGTCACTCGCGTCTTGCTGACGACCGACGGCGGCGTCGTGACCGGCATCATCATCGATCGCGACGATACCCGCGTCCGCGTCCGCGATGCGAGCGGCAAAGTGCTGACCATTCCCACCGCGGATATCGAAGACGAAGCCGACGGCAAATCCCTGATGCCGCAAGGCCTGACCAAATTCCTCACGCACGACGAGTTCCTCGATCTGGCCCGCTTCATCGCCGAACTGGGCAAGCCTGGCCCTTACGCAGTTCGCACTATTCCCACCGTCCAACGTTGGCAAGTGCTGAAGGCGCCCAGCCAGGCCCTGCTTGACGAAGTGCCCAATGTCGAAGTCCTCCGCGAGCAAGTCCTCGATACGCCTGCCTCCGTCTGGACGACCGTCTATGGCACCGCCCGCGGCGATTTTCCGCTGGCTGAACTGGCCAGCGGCAGCGAACTTCAAGCGACTTATCTGCAGGCTCAAATCAACGTCGTCGATGCCGGCGAGATTGAATTTGAACTCACCGCGCCAACGGGAACCGTCTGGTGGATCGGTGCCGAGCCATTCGAAGGCGCGAACAAAGTCACCCGCGAAATCGCGGCGGGGCTGCACCGTCTCACCATTCGCGTCCCGCAAGCCGCCGGCAATCTTCGCCTCGAAGTGCGCAAGCCCGCCGGCTCGGCCGCCAACTACACCCTTGTCGGCGGCCAATGACAGTGACGGGAAATTGAGTTTCGCCCGCATAACCGTCTCGTCCGAGGAATTGCTGGCTCGATTGCCAGCGGACAAAACGGAAAATAGGTGAATGCCGCGCCAGGCAGGGGTAGAATTGCCAAGTCCGGCAGCGCCTGCCTCAGCCCTGTTTTCAGCAGCGTCACGATGCGGTCCTTCTTACCAACCGTCGCTTGCCGTTTCGCGTTCGCGATCTGCAGCATCACCGCGCTAGCCGGTTGCTGGCGGCCCGTGGTCAAACCCGCGCCGCCGGTGATGGTAGCAGCGCCGACGCAGGTCGAAAAGAAAATCGAGGAACCGCAGACGCCAGTGCCCGTGGATGTCCCTCCAGCGGAAACGCCGCCGGTGGAAACGCGGCCCAGCCAGGCGCCACCCGCGGCGGTCATTCCCACCGAGCGGATGTTGCTGTTGTCTCCACAAGGGCCACTTGTCGTCGAGTTCGAAGTCTGGATCGATGGTCAGCCGCAGGCGAAGGTCTTCGATCAACTGCTGGACGAAGTGCTCAAGCTGGCCGACAGCGATGGCGACGGTCAGCCGATGTGGAAGGAAGTGACGACCAGCCCGAAGTTTCGTTACGGCCAGTTCGGCAACCTGCCCATCGACCGCGAGAACGCCCCGAAGCAAATCCTTCAGCAATATGATTTGAACGGCAATGGTCAGGTGGACCGCAGCGAATTGCCGCGATTTCTGACTCGCAATGCTGGCGGAGCCCGGGCTTTTTCGGTCCGCAGCATCGAGCAATATCACAACCGCAACCGCCGCGGCAGTCCCGCCTGGCAGGTTGTCGATGCCGATAACAACGGCGAACTTTCAGCCGCGGAGATTCAAGCGGCAGCAGCTCAGTTGCGGCTAAACGATGCCGATGATGACGAGATCATCGTCGTCGATGAACTGCGGCCGACCGCCGACGTCGATCCCACGGCTGGCATGAGAACCCGCGGCATTTTGGGCGACTTCGCCCGGTTGCTGGGCGAACATGCCAACTGGGATTCCATCCGCAAATCACTCGAGCAGCAATACGCGGGGCGTGGCAATCTCGGCGCGGACGACTTTCGCTTGCTGGGGGAAGTGTTTCAGCATCTCGATCAAGATAAGGACGGCAAGATCGGGAAAAAGGAACTGCCGGCGCTGAACCAGGTGGAGCCTCACTTGCGGTTCCGCGTGGAGTTTGGAGCAGCGCCCAAGAGTTCCGATAAGGCTGAAGACAAAGTTGATCCGCCGCCTCTGCTCAAGCTGATTTCCTCACGTCTGACCGTCGAGCAAACAGGTGGCCAGCCGCCCGAGGTTATCGAACTTTCTGGCCGCGTGATTTTGCGTTGGCCGGGCGTGGCGCTGACGTTCGTCCGCAACGACACGATTGCGACCATGGATTACGAAGCCCTGGCTCAGCAAGGCCTGACGATGTACGACGCCGATGCGAATGGCTATCTCGAAACCCAGGAAGTGAACGAGACGGTGCAAGCCCAGTTCGCGCGGTTCGAAGCCCTCGATAGCGATGCCGATGGCAAGGTGTATGCCGGCGAGATTTCGGCCTTCTTGCGGCAGCGGCAGGGTGCCCAGCGAGCGCAGGTTCATGCCCGCGCCTCCGATCAGGAAGATGCGCTCTATCAGGCCCTCGATCAAAACGCCGATGAGCGGCTCGATGCCCAGGAACTCGATCAGGCCGCGGCGCGGTTGTTGTCGCTTGATGCCAGTGGCGATGGGAAGATTACCAGCGATGAACTTTCCGCCGGGCTGGCGATTGTGATCGCGCGGGGCAGCGTTGAAAATCCGAATCAACTGTTTGTGATCGGGCCGGTCGAAGCCCGCGCCCCGGCCGGCAATTTGCCGACGTGGTTCACCGCGATGGATACCAGCCAGGATGGCGTGATTAGCGCGCGGGAGTTCTTGGGTTCAGCGGAGAAATTCGCGGCTCTCGATGTGAATCAAAATGGCTTCTTCGAGCCGAGCGAGATTCCCGCGGTTGAAACAAAGACCGTGGAATCGACGGCGGTGGAGCCTGCCCCATGAGGTTCTTCGCTTTTGCGTTTCTCGCGCTAGGCTTCGTGAGTTCATTGCGAGCGGAACGCTGGCTCGTCGCGAACGACGAACAGAAGCCGGCCGCATTGCCCGCCTGGGATCCCGCGGCGGTGTTGATGAAGCAGAACGTCGCCGGCACACCCGCCGGTGCTGCAGAGCTGCTGCGGAAGTTGGCGACGCAATCGACCAGCCAAACGAACGACTGGCTCCGCGATCTCGATGTGGAAGATTTTTTCGCCCGCGAAGCCGCAATGCAAAACCTGATTCGCTTGCCGGCCATTCCCCGCGAGGCCTGGCTCTCGCATTTAGCGACGGCGAGTCCCGAGCGGCGGTGGCGATTGCGGCGGGTGCTCGACAAGCATGAATCCGAGTCGACGCAAATCTATCTCGCGGTGCTGCAAATGCTCGCCCGCGATCCGAGTGTACTCCGCGAAGACGATTGGCTGGCGGCGGCCATCATTTTAGAACGCCCCGACCTGCGCGATGAGTATGCCACCTTTTTGCGGCAGCACGTCACGCCGCCCCTCTGGCCGAAGTTTCGCTCAGCCGTGAATGACACTCGGCTGGCTTCGCGCCTGGCAGCCGCGGTCGTTCTCAGTCGCAGTCTCGAAGCCGTCGATCAACCGCTGCAAACGAAACTGCTCAGCGATGCCAGCGATGAAGTCTCGTTGCTGGCTGCCCAGGGTGTTGCCCAGCGGGGCGATGCTCGCGCCTTGCCGGTGCTGATTCGCTTGCTCGATGCGGCGCAGCTTGATGTTCGCCGCGAGAGTGCGACCTGGTTGTGCGGACTGACGGGGCAGGAGTTCGATTATTCGCCGCACGCGCTCACTGCGGATCGTCAGGCGACGATGGTTCGTTGGCGGGAATGGCTCGCGGGCCCGGGCGCTGCCGTTGTCATTCAACCGCCGCAGCGGATGGCGGTGCATGCTCGCGGCAACATGGCCGGTCACACGCTGATCGCGACGGGCGGAATGGGCAAAGTTACTCAGCTCGATGAGCAAGGGCGCATCGTTTGGCAGCAGAGCATTCAAGCCTGGAGCGCGGAGAAGTTGCCCGGCGGCCACGTGCTGATCGCCTCGCATTGGGAGAACCGCGTGTTCGAGGTCGATCAACTGGGTGCGACGATCTGGCAACTCGACGGCGTGAATGCGATCCGCGCCAAACCGCTCCCGGGCGGCCGGGTGTTGATTGCCGACTTCAGCGGCAACCGCGTGCTGGAAGCGGATCGCGGCGGCAGCCTTGTTTGGCAGCACGAAACGCCCGATCAATGCTTCGACGCCGAACGCCTGGTCAGCGGCAACACCATCTTCGCCTGCCCGAACCTCGTCCGCGAAGTGGACCCCGCCGGCAACAACGTCCGCCAGTGGACCATCGAAGGCCGCATCAACAGCCTGCAAGTCCTCCCCTCCGGCCGCCTCCTGATGGCCAACTATGGTCAAAGCCGCGTGGTGGAACTCGATGACCAAGGCCGCGTCACCTGGGAATACAAAATCGCCCGCCCCTCCGACGCCTTCCGCCTCCCCGGCGGCCGCACACTCATCACCACCGCGGAACAGATCGTCGAGGTCGACCTGCAAGGGCGTCAGATTCGGCAGATCTCGGCGGCGGTGAACGGCGGAGCGCGGCAGTGAGCGGGGAGACAAGGTGACAAGGTGACAGGGTGAGGGGGTGAGAGGGTGAGAGGGTGAGAGGGTGAGAGGGTGAATCAACTGCCTTACTCCCTCTCCTCGGTACTCCGCAGGATTATTCATCAGCTAGTGTGAGGTTGAGGGGTTTGAGTTGAGTGTATAAGTAGTGACCCAGCATCTTTGCCTGGACCCACAAGTTGACGCGGTGCAGGCCGCGGACCCAGGCGGGCAGAGGCGCGAGCCCGCCGCTGTGATTG
>JAYTUF010000531.1:0-1540 GCA_043744755.1 Anatilimnocola sp. | reverse complement strand
CTCACCGGCTTAACTGCCGACAAGGCTCGCCCGCATGGCGATGGCGGCGGCGATCATGCCCGCGCGCTCTCGGCGTTCCTCACTGGCGCTCAGGCCCGCAAGACCGACGGCACCGATATCCGCAGCGGCATCTCCGTCGATCAAGTCGCCGCCGCTCGCATCGGCGATCAAACGCGGCTGGCCTCGCTCGAACTCGGCTGCGAAGCCGGCGCGATGGCCGGCAACTGCGACTCGGGTTATAGCTGCGTCTATTCTTCGACCATGTCTTGGAAATCGGCCACGCAGCCGTTGCCGAAGGAAGTGAATCCCAAGCTGGTCTTTGAGCGGATGTTCACCACCACGCCCGCCAAGGAACGGGTCGAACGCGATCGCAAGCGGAAGAGCGTGCTCGATTTCGTGCGGGAAGATGCGAAAGACCTCAGCGGCAAATTGAGCAGCAGCGACGTTCGCAAGCTGGATGAATATTTTTCCGCTGTCCGCGATATCGAACAGCGAATCGAACGAGCCGCCTCGTTGCCGGAAGTGAAGGCCCCGGAGATCACGCTCCCCGCGGGCGTGCCCAGCAATTACGAAGAGCACATCCGCCTGATGTGCGACCTGCTGGTGCTGGCCTTTCAAACGGATGTGACCCGCGTCGGCACGTTGGTCATCGCCAACGAGGGGAGCAACAAGCCCTACTCGTTCATCAATGTCTCGGAGGGGCATCACGATCTATCGCACCACGGCAACGACGCGAAGAAAAAGGAACAGATTCGCGACATCAACACCTTCCACGTTACGCAGCTCGCCTACCTGCTGAAGAAGCTGAAGGCCATTCCCGAAGGGAACGGCACGTTGCTTGATCATTGCCAGATCGCCTACGGCAGCGCCAATTCCGACGGTAACGCCCACAATCACGACAACCTGCCGATCCTGCTCGCGGGCAAAGCCGGCGGCACCATCCAAACCGGCCGGCACATTCGCTATCAAAACGAAACGCCGCTCAACAACCTCTGGCTATCAATGCTCGAACGAATGGACGTCCGCCTGCCGTTCTTGGGAGACAGCACCGGGGCGCTCAAGGGTTTGAATGGCTAGATCCCTCCGGTCCCCTCTCCTCGGTACGGGGTACCTGACCTACGAATCGTTGCATCGCCGATTGCAGCAGCAGGGCTGCGCCGACGGCGTGCATGCCGATGAGGATGATGGACCAATCTTGCGTCGCGACATAGCGTTCGTTGAACTGGAGCTTGGGGGCGTCGATTGCGAACCAAATAATGGCGACCACGATTGAAATGGCGAAGGCGCTGCCAACCAAGAGGAGTGCGCGGCGCCAGTGGGATTGCCAGAGGTTGATGGCGAGGAAGATCAATAAGGCGAGGACGGCGAGGAGGCCGTATTTCAGGGTGACGATGACCGCGTCGGGGTTGAACTTGATGACGCCGAGGAGCAGAGTAGAGTCGAGTCGAGAAGTGGCGCGGTGGTTTAGGTGCGGCCTATCATGTTGGCTGGCTCTTTCGTTTGCCAGTGCCTCACTAGCCTCACCATGCTCCGTTTCCAC
>JAYTUF010000530.1:0-5902 GCA_043744755.1 Anatilimnocola sp. | reverse complement strand
TCAGTTTCCCGGCGCTGCGGGGCTGAAGTTTGAAATGGAGTCGATCGAGAACGGCGTACTGCGACTGGAACTCGACATCAAGGATCAGTTGCTACTCGACAACAAGTCCTACACGGTCGTTAACCTGCCCCAGCCGGCCAAGATTCTGCTGCTCACGCCCGGGAACGATCCGCTGCAGATCGCGCTGGGCACGGATGAAGCCACCAAGATGGCCGCGGTCGTCATCAAGCCCCCCAGCTATTTGGAAGAAAAAGTCTATCTGGAAGCTGCCGCGGAGGGGACCTATGACCTGATCATGTACGACCAGTGTGCCCCCAAGCTGATGCCCAACTGCAACACGCTGTTCATCGGCCGCCTGCCGCCGGTCGAGGGTTGGAAGGCGGGACCGAAAAGTTTCCCCACGCTGGTTCGCGATGTGAATCAGCTGCATCCGCTCTCGCAACTGCTGGCCATGGACAACGTCACCATTTTGGAAGGGACGCCGCTCACCGGTCCGCCGGGCAGCACGCCGCTGATGGAGGCCTACATTGGCCAAGGGGCCGACTCGAAACTCAGCAGTGTGTTCGTCGTTGGCCCGCGGGCTGGTTACGAAGACGCCGTGCTCGGTTTTGAGATCGTCAGTCCCAACGAGAAGAAGGAAATCGTCAGCAACACCGACTGGCAAATCCGCCGCAGCTTTCCCGTGTTCGTGCTCAACGCGGTGAAATATCTGGGCGGCGTCCGCACCGGCCTGGCCATGCCCAGCATCAAGCCGGGCGCTCCCGCCACGCTCCGCACGCTCACGCCGGTGCCCAAGATTTTTGTCAGATCGCCGCGCGGAGACAACTTTGAAGTGTTGCGGGAAAATCAGAATCAATACGTCTTCACACGCACCGACGAGTTGGGCGTGTACGACGTCCGCGAAGGCTCGGGGACGAAAGTTGCCCAAAAAGTCGCCGTCAACCTGTTCGACGCCCGCGAAAGCAACCTGCTCCCCCGTGATAAGATTGAACTCGGCAGCGAAGAAGTCAAAGCTCAAGTCTCCAAGCAAGTCTCCCGCAAAGAAATGTGGCGCTGGCTGCTGCTCGGCGCGATCGGGCTGTTGATCTTCGAGTGGTACGTCTACAACCGGCGGGTTTATTTGTAGCGTTACCCGTGGGGCAAGTTTCTAACTTGCCGGCACTGGGTACCAGCGCGGCACTGGCAAGTTAAAAACTTGCCGCACGAATTCGCCGCCACGCCTAGCCCCCTTCCAGATAGGCCAGCAAATCGCGAATCTCCGCCAGCGAAAAATTATCGAGCAAACCATTGGGCATCGGCGAGACGGGGAGTGTGCGATGCTCAGTGATTTCCTTCTTATCGAGCTCGACCGTGAGTTCCGGCCGGAGTGGATCGAGGGCGAGGACCACTTTCTCGCTGCGGTAATCTCCCTCCGCGAGGATGCGGCCGGTGTAAACTTTGCCCGATTCGGTGAGGACCGTTTCCAGGCGGAAGTTCTCGGCGACCGAGAGTGATGGGGTGACAATCGACTCCAGCATGTCCCGCCGACTGAACCGCCGGCTGACGTGAGTCAGGTCGGGACCGACTGCCGCTCCCTTCAGACCCACGCGATGGCAGCGGCTGCAGAGTGCATCGCGGAACAGAACCGCGCCGCGCTTGGCATCGCCGCGGGGCGCATCAGGGTCGTGGAGCGACGCGAGCTCGGCGAGCGTCCACTTCTGCACGTGAGCTCGTGGCGGCGGCAAGGGCTCACTGACGACGGCCTGGGCTTTCGGGCTTATCAAATCCGCGAGCGCGACTTCTTCCTCTTGAGTGAGCGTCTTCAGCACTTGTGGGCGAAGCCACTTTTCAAACGGCGCCAGGCCCGCGCCGCCGATCATTCGCGGCATTTCATTGAGCACGCGAAACTGCTCGCGGCGTGCATCCAAAGTCCACCCGCTCCCCGTTTCACGCGCGGCGAGTAATCCCGCGAGTTGATCTTCTTGGCTGGCAGACTTTAACAATTGAACGGCCATCAGTTCCGGCAACTCCTGCGCGCCCAGATCACCCAGCAACAGCGCCACGCGGCGGCGCAGTTCGTCGCTGGTTCCTTCGGGAGCGATTCGCAGGATCGCCAACTGCCTCCATAGCGCAAGGAGTTCGGTGATAAGTTCGGGATTGCGGGGAACGACGGCGTCGTTCGCTGTTTCCTTGCAAAGTCCGACAATCCGCAACCAGATGAACTGAGTCGTGAGGTCGAGCTTACCAAGTTCGCAGCGCTGCAACGCAGCGAGAATTAGCGCTACATCCTCCACTCGCCGAGCACGAGCGAGCGCGAGCAGGCCAACCAGATTGGGCGGGTCGGATTTCAGTACAGGTTCGCGCCACTTCCCCAAATCCTGCTGTTCGAGCGCAATCCGCGCTGCATGTCGCAGCACGGGATCGCTCACGCTGAGCTGCGCAAGTGTTGGCTCGCGTTTCACATGATCTGCGGAAAACTCCCGCGCTTGCTGTTCATGCATCCCCAGCGTGTCCGCTGTCGTTTCCTTTCCGACATAGCTGACCCGATACAAGGCCGACTGCGTCTTCCGCCCGCCGGTGATCAGATACATGGCCCCATCCGGACCCGCGGCGACATCAGTGACATTCAGCGGCCGCCCTTGCAGGAACAGTTCCGCCGAAGCGCGAAAGGTCGCGCCCCGCGGCGCGAGATGCACGGCGATGACTCGGCCGTAGGTCCAATCGAGTGCGAACAGCGCGTGCTTGTAAGGGGCAGGAAACTTCAGGTCATATCCGAACATCACGGACGTGGGCGAACTGCGGCCGATGTCGAGCAGCGGGGGCGCGTGATCGGGCTGGTCGTGAAAGCGGGGCGGAAAGACGCCCGTCGATTCGCGGTAGCCGGTATCGCCGCCGGTCAGCAGGTGCAGAATGCGCGTGGGGCGATACCAGGGAGTGCCCATATCGAATTCGTTGTCGGCATCGAACGTGAACGGCGCGCCGGATTCATGCAGGTCGATGCCATACGGATTGCGCAGCCCGGCGCAGATCAACTCCCAATTCTTGCCCGTCAAATCACTGCGGACGAGTGAGCCTTCGCGGCCCGGCTTCTTGCGCTTCGTTTCGTTCAGCGGTGAAGTGAGATCCCGAAAGTCTTCTTGCGGAAGATCGACGGAGTCGCCATGAATGGCGTACAGCCAACGATCGGGCTTGCCACGGCTCAAAGCAATGTCGTTCCGCCCATGTCCGACTTTGCCGGGAAAATGCCGCAGGAGTTGAGGTTCACCAACTTGTCCGCCAGCGTCAATTTGGACGCGATACATCCCCAGCGAGTTGTTCGCGCTGGCATACAGCCAATCGCCGTCGTAGGCCAGGCCGCGACATTCCTTCAAATCTGAAGTAATGGCTTCGACGCGGGCGACGGACTTTCGCGGTTCATCAAGCGTCATCCGCAGAAAGCCCTGATCCTCGCGCGAGATCGTCAGGCGACCTTCATGATCAAAGGCCATTGCAATCCATGAGCCTTCGTTCGGCTGCGCCACTCGCAGCTCGGTCACTTCAAAACCGGGGACCGTCCAGAACTTGGGAGCCGCTTTCTTCTTACTATCCGTCTTGGCCTGTTGCCATTGTTCGTAGTTCTCGAAGGGAGAGAGTTCAATGCCGCGGCGACCGACGCCCCAGAACTCCGCGCGCACGCTGCCGAGATCGGAGGCCTGCCATGCTTCATCCGAGAGGACGACGGATTGGCTCCCATCGTGATGCAGCACGACCAGCGACAGCGCCACCGCGGGTGGGCCAGGAACTCTTTCCGCGCGAATGACAAACTCGTTCTCACCACGCCGCAACCAGTTGGTCACATCGAGCGTTTGCGTCTGGCAATAGGGTGCCACGCTCAGCACCTGCTGCCCGTTGATCTCCACGCCGGCCTGGCAGAAGTCCGCGGCAATTCGCAACTCGCCCGCCTGGATGGAACGCTCCAATTTGATCGTTCGTTGCAAACGCGCGACCGAAGCCCCGTTATCTTTCGCCCAGATCCACCGCGGCGGCGACTCGAGCGCAGGACTTGCAGGTTCAGCGGCGTTGATGCTCCCGGCGACCAAAGCCACGACCATTGCCAGCCACCCACCGCGCATCAAGCTATTCATCAAGCTGCTCTCCGCCAGGAACCCGCAGCAGCGGCGCACCGGAAGTGCCGCGGCAGGCCATCATCGTAGCAGCCTGCTCATCGACCCGCAGGCCGACGATCCTGCCGAACAACGCCCCGGCGTGGCGAATTCGTGACCGGGTTTTTCGCCACAAGCACGCACCGCACACGGGAGCTGCGCTAGGTGCGCGGCGAAAAACCCCAGGGGTTTCTCGCCACCCCTGCCCGTTGGAGGGGTGCCGCGCAACTTACGAGTGCGTCTCGAGGTTGGCCGGACGTTTTTACTTACGACGCCACAACCGTCGTCGCCGCGGCGGCCGCGCGGCGCTTGTCCAAAATCCGGCGCACCAAGAGCACCAGGCCCACGACGAACAGGACGACGCCAATCAAAGGCAGGACGTTGCCGATCCAACTGATCAGGCCCAGCAAGATCAACAGGATAGCGAAGGCCATCGTGCCGGTTGCCTGTCGGAGAGGCAACTGACGGAAGATGCGGTAGGCCAGCACGCCGACGGCGATCAGCGCGAGCAGGATCGCCAGGCTGGTGAGCCGCCGCTGCAAATCGGACGACACGGGCTGGGCAGTGATTTCGATCTCGCCACGGGGCATCGTGAAATTGAAGACCTTGCCGCGATGGGGAATGGTGATATCGAGGCTGGCGAGGCCCGTCACCGTTGGCCCCGTGGGTGCCAGGCCGACCGAGAAGCTGCGGCCATCGTCATCGAAGGGGGACTGCGGCTTCTGAGGAGGGACGAATGCTAAGTTGCTGCCCAATCCACCGCCGCCACCCATGCCACCACTGGGCTGGGCACCGGCGGGCCTGCCCTGTACGACAGCACCGTCTTGTTGAAATCCTGGATTGGATTGCTGAATTGCCGGATTGTAAATGCTCTTAAATTGCTGCACTCCTTCTTGCTGCTGAGCCGGCTGAGCCGGCAGTTGCAGGCTTTGGTTTTGTTGATCTTGCGTCAGCTTTTGCTGATAGCGAAACGCGTTGTCGCGCTGGCGAAGCTGTTCGTTATTGCCATAGCCGCCGGCTTGTCCTTGACCTGGTTTTCCGCCGCCGGATTGATCGCCCGCTGCATTGAAGCCGCGGCCCGGTTGGTTGGTTGCATTGCCGATCGATGGAGCGGTCAGCGCACCCCGAACTGCTTCGCCGCGGCCTGCCACGCCCGTGCCCGAAAACGAGCCAATCGTTCCCATCAAGTCGTTCTTAGGCGCTGTTTGCGGGCCGAAATCATTCAGCTCCTTGTTGATTCCCGCCCGGTCCTCTGCCAAGTCTTTCGCTTGCTGCTGCATTTTGCCGCTCCGCACGACGCGGCCCTGCGGTTGAGCCGGTTGCTGGGCTGGCTGTTCAAGGCCCGGCTTGCCGCCGGCGGGTGTCTTCGTCTCCTCCGCAACTTTCTTTTGTTCTTCTTGAATGATCTTCTCGTTTGATTCTTCCGTGTTGAGCTTGTTCCCCTTCAGGAACTCAGGGTTGTAAGCCAGTTCACCTTTCCCCTTGTCAGCGACCTTGTTGCCATCGAACTTGCCATCGACTTCCGCCGACTGATCGAAGTTATTACCGAGTTGCGTGACCACGTTCTTGCTGCGGGCCACTTTCTGGCTCATCCAGGCTTCATTCAGCCGACCGCGATTGTCGTTGATCGTCAGCTCGTCAAGTTGCTGCTGCACCTGTTCCGCTGCTTCCTGCTGTCCCTCTTGCAGTTCAGAATAGTTCCGCAACGCCAGCTTCGACTGCTCGAGGTTGTTGGCCGAGCGAATCGTCGAGTTGAACTGCCAGGTCTGCAACAGACCAGA
>JAYTUF010000529.1:0-1551 GCA_043744755.1 Anatilimnocola sp. | reverse complement strand
CGCCCCGTGTGAAACGAATCATCTTCGTCAGTCGTGAGTTCGACGCCGTCCTCTACTGTGTCGTCCGCATTCAGCATGGCGCGGATATTCTTTGGTGGAATTCGCTTTCCGCGCAAGACGGTCCATGATTCATCAGCGTCAACAACAATTGCGCTCTTGCTCTTGGCTAGACTATCGAGCCAATATTTGTGCCAATCAGTCGGTCCTGCCTGGTCGGATAAACTCGCCAACGCACTTCTGGTTTCATTCAAATCGTCCAGTGGAAGCGACAGATTTAGTTGGTCTAGTACCTTCCTGTTCAAGCGTAGTAACGGCTGTCCGCGCCCGTACAGCGCCGCACGCTCGGCAAGGTCCACAATGGGTGTTGTCGATCCCGGTTCAAAACATCCATCCCGGAGTCCGCCGCGAGAGGCTGGCACAACTATGGTATCGCCTGATTGAAGCGTGCTCGCTGAAATTACCTCGCTGTCGTCTCCGTTCCACCGCAACACGAGGCGGGGATGCCCAAGCTCTCGAACGCCGCCAGAAGTGCCTTCAACATCGGCAATGTCTCCTACGTCCGCTCCACTAAGCCAGCGCTTTGCAGCAACGAAGGGCAGCGATACTGCTTCGAGACTGGACGGACGCACTGCTGCGACGATTGCGGTTGGCAGTTCTTTCGCCGCGTCACCGTTCTTCGCTTTCGTTGCGGCATCAAGATGTTCTTCGCTCAGGTCTACCCGCCACACAACTTGCACGTCGGCCGGGCCTGATTTTGGTCCATGCAACCACAACGCAACATCGGGAACTACAACTGGCGCTGGTGAGGTTTGCATCCACAGGTCAAGATAGGCAGGTAAAAGCACTGGGGCGTTCGGTTTCGGCGCCACCATGTCCCGCAGCCTTTCCCTGGGGGGCAGAGGAAGGGCGAGAACGCCGAAGTCAATACCTGCCGCTTTCTTGGAAATCTTTTCCTTTAGCCACTTCATCGTTGCGACAATCGTGTCGCCGTACACTGGGTCGTTCTTTACGTTTTTGTCCTGGGCGTGAATGATCACGCCTTCGGATTCCCCGTACAGCCCCAACCGGTCCACTCGCCCGAAACGTTGGCGAAGGGCGTCAAAGCTCGCGGCTTCCGTCACGAGCGCGTCGAAATCGAAGTCCGCGCCAGCTTCGATGCATTGCGTGCCGACTACGATTAGCTTCTTTTCAGCAGTTGACCGGGTACGCCCGGTCATAATGCGTGTTCGCAGGGATCGTAGCGCGTCATCGCGATCCAGCGGTCGCATCCGCCCTGTCAGCAGCGCGACTTCGACCTGATCGCCAAGTACTTCACGCAGGTGGTGGACAACAGCGGATGCACTCGCCACGCGGTTGACGACGATGGCAATAACATCATGCCGCTCGATCAGGTTACGCGCCTCGTCCGCGCAAGCATGCTCCAGGGCTATGCGGCCCTCGACGTCGAGCAAACGTGCGGGTTTCGGCGCATGCAAGCGCAAGCCCAATGGAGATTGCTTGCTTTTCTCGCTCGCATCCAGGCTAAAGGGTTTCGCATTCGATACGCCGGGA
>JAYTUF010000528.1:0-5930 GCA_043744755.1 Anatilimnocola sp. | reverse complement strand
AATTACACGCAGGCCATGCAGAAAGAAATCGAGACCACGCTCGAAGAACTGATCGACGCCTTGCAGAAAGCGCAGAAGCAAAAGGAAGGTGGCGGCGGGGGCGGTGGAGGTGGTGGCGGCGGCAATGAACCGTTGCTTCCTGGCTCGGCCGAACTGAAGCTGCTCCGCGCGGCCCAGATGCGAGTGAATCGCCGGACCCAATCGCTCGAAGCGGCTCGTCCCGAAACGGGTGACCTGGATGATGTGCTCAAGCAGGAAGTGCGGAAGGTCTCCGAGCGCCAAGCTGACATCGGCGAAATGACGCTCAAGATTCTGGAACGTAGCGGCAAGTAGTTTTTGCAGTTACATTGTTAAGTGACACTGAATTTTTAAGCAACACTGGGTCGGCAACTTTGGCGGCAGAGGGAGTTCGCAAGATGGTTCGGCATCCAAGCCTGTGGTTCGCTGGTCTCGCGCTGGTCGTCTGCATCTCCTCGGCAAGCCAGGCCGTCGCGGTGGAAACAACCGATCAGATTCTGGATCGCTTCGTTGCCGAGCTCGACGGGCGCAAGAGCTTGCCCGCCGAAGCTCGCAAACAGGTTGCTGATTTGGTCAAGTCCCTGCGGGCTGATCCCGAAGGCAAATCGCTGGCTGTGACCGAAGCCTTGCGAGCGATTACGCCCGCTTATCAACAGGCGCTCACCGACTTGGGTGACGAAAACCTGGCCGCGGCGCTTCCCGCGCTCGCCAAACTGGCGGGCTCAGACGATCCTTGGCTGGCCGCCGATGCGTCATACTTTCTGGCCCGTGGTTATCTGATTGGTGATCGATTTGAAGACGCCATGCCGCTGCTCGATCAACTTCGCACGAAGCTGGCCGACCGATCCACACATCAAGGCGAGAGCCTGTTCCTGCAAGGTGTCGCGCAGATTCAACTGCTTAAGCACAAAGAGGCCCTGGATTCGTTGGCGAAGTTCCTGAAGGACTTTCCCGACGCACCCGAACGAATGCGAGTCGCGGCCTTTCGCCAGATCGAACAGTTGAAGTTAGTCGAAGAAGGCACGCTTTCCGACGTGCAACTGCGGATGGATTACAGCCGCCGCAAGCTTGGGCTGGAAGACACCGGCAAAGACACTCGCGATCAGCAAGACAAGATCATCTCCATGCTGGCCAAACTGATCAAAGCGGCCGAAGAAAAGGAAGCTCAAGGCAAAGGAAGCAGCAAGAAGCCCGGTGAAAAGAAGCCCGGTCAGGGTGAAGGCGGCGAAGGCGAAAGCCAGGCTGAGGGGCAAGGTCAGGGTCAGGGAGGCACCCAGGGGGGCGGCAGCAAGGGGACGGATTCCGAAGCCGTCAAACGGCTGCATCGCGGCGGGCCACAAAGCCCGTGGAGCCAACTCCGCGATAAAGAACGAGATCCCGTTTATAGCGCCATTAAAGAAAAATTCCCGGGCCGTTATCAACAACTGATCGAACAATATTACAAGAGTTTTCAGGACGAATCGGACGGGGGCTAATGAGCCATTCGCCGCTAGTGTCGGCTTTCAGCAAGTATAATTTAGGCATGTTCTTTCGCGACGATCTAACTCGAACGTGCCGGCTTGCTCTCTTAGCGCAAGTTCTGATCACTGCTTTAGGCGGGAGCGCTGCCGCGCAGCAACCGGCCTTTGGTCAGCCACTCGTTCCCCAAATCACACTGCTCGATGGCAAGACCTTCGCCGCAGCTGATTTGAAAGTCGAAAAGGGTGTGCTCTCCGGCGGTGATCTGCCCGTCGCAGTCACGCTCGATGATGTCCGGTTGATCACCATTGGCCCCACTGCTCCGCTGTTGCCGCTCGAAAAACCGGCCATCGTTGTCGATCTGGCTGGCGGCGGCAGCCTCGGGGCCAAGCAAGTGACGATCGCCGATGATCAATGCACCATCGCCTGGACGTTGGGTGAGCCGGTCAAAGTGGCCATCGATGCAGTTCGCGCCATTCGCTTTCAGCCAGGCGTCGTCAGTGACGAATTCACCAAGTCACTCGCCGCGCCGGCCGCTGATCTGGATCGAATCTTTGTCAAGATCGAAGGCAAGATTGATAGCGTGACGGGCCTCGTCAACAAGCTGACTGAAACCGAAATCTCCGTCGAGCTCGATGGCCAGACGCGGAACCTGCCGCGTGATCGCGTCTTCGGTGTGGTCGTTGCGCTGGCTGCGCCCGAAGCGAGATTACCCCGCTGCACGTTTTACCTGCGTGATGGTTCAATCCTGGGCGGTGACCTGGTTTCGCTCGCCAGCGGCAAAGCGCAAATTCAAATCGCGGGCGGCAGCCAGGTCGAGGTTCCCTGGGAAGCCGTGCAGCGCGTGGTCGTTCGCTCCTCGCGGGTGCTGTATCTGTCCGATCTCAAGCCCTCGTTGGTGAAGCAGCAGGCTTTTGTGACGCTGCCTCGTCCGTGGCAAAAGGACCGCAGCGTCACGGGTCGCACGCTCACGTTGGGGAGTCGCACGTTTGAAAAGGGAATCGGCGTGCAGTCGCAGGCGGAACTGACGTTCGATGCTCCCGATGACTTCGATCTGCTCGCCGCGACGATTGGCATTGATGCCGATGCTGCCGGCAAAGGGGATTGCCTGTTTGAAGTACACGTCGATGGCCAGCGGCTCTTCTCGGAGCGGGTCCGCGGCAGCGAAGAACCACGAGACATTCAAATCCCCATTGCCCGCGGCAAACAGATCACGCTAGTGGTCCTGCCTGGTGCTGATCTCGATCTGGCCGATCATGCCGACTGGGCCGATGTCCGTTTGATGAAAAACAAAAAATGAACCGAATCCGCTCGCTTGGGAAGCTCTCTCCGATGAACAAAACAGCATCGCGGGAGATTCCCCGCCTAAGCATCGTCTTCGGGATTTTTTCAGTTTTGGTCAACTTCGCATTCGCTGCTGATCCGGTCGATGAACCAACCGCCACTGAGTTGGCCACCATTCGCGCCGCCGAGCAAGCTCGCATTTCGGCCATCGATTCCGTCTATGGCTCGGTCGTGGCCATCTATGGGAACGATCGCAAGGGAGGCGGCTCGGGCGTCGTCTACGATCCGGCCGGCTTCGCGCTCACCAATCACCACGTGGTCGCTGCGGCTGGCGTCGATGGCTGGGCGGGACTGGCCGACGGCAAGCTCTATCGCTGGAAGCTGATCGGCACCGATCCCGGCGGCGATGTGGCCATCATTCAATTGCAGGGCAAAGAGAAGTTCCCCACCGCGCCGCTCGCCGATTCCGAAAAAGTCCGCGTCGGCGACTGGGCAATGGCGATGGGCAATCCTTTCGTGCTCGCGGAAGATCAACGCCCCACGGTCACGCTCGGCATTGTCAGCGGCGTGCATCGTTTTCAAGAGGGCCAGGGGATGAATCAACTAATCTATGGCAACTGCATTCAAGTCGATAGCTCGATCAACCCGGGCAACTCCGGTGGACCCCTTTTCAGCCTCCGCGGCGAGGTCATCGGCATCAACGGCCGTGGCAGCTTTGAGGAGCGCGGCCGCGTGAACGTGGGCCTCGGCTATGCAATTTCTTCCAACCAGGTCCGCATGTTCATTCCCGAGCTGCTGGCCACCAAGATGGCTCAGCACGGCACGCTCGATGCCCAGTTCAGCAATCGCCAGGGAGGCGTGATTTGCAACTCGGTGAACCTCGATTCGCCCGTCGCGAAAGCCGGCCTCGAACTCGCCGATCGGCTGATCTCGTTTGAAGGTGTGAAGATCGCGGATGCCAACCAATTCACTAGCCTGATCGCCACCTTTCCCGCCCATTGGCCCGTCACGCTGACCTACGAACGCGCAGGGAAGCAATTCACGGCCACTGTTCGCCTGACGCCGCTGCCTTACGAACCGATCATGAAAGATCCGCCCAAGGAAGAACCGAAGCCGAAGCCGGAGGAAGAAAAGAAGCCGGCCGAAAAACCCGCCGAGAAGAAGCCGGAAGAGAAGAAGTCCGCGGACGAAAAGCCTGCCGAGCCGACATTCCAAGAGGAAAAACCGAAGGACGACCAAAAGCCAGAGGAAAAAAAGCCCGCAGTTCCCAAGCTGCCCATCCCGCAGATCAAGTTGCCAGGACAGAAGCCCAACTTCGGCAAAGCGGGCGAAGTCCGCGATGCGAAGTTGAATGAACAAATCGCCCGGCAACTCATCGGCCGCTGGCAGTTTGCCGCTCGGGAGTTCACCGTTGAGGGACAACTGGACGGCGGCTTGATGCTCTCGAGCGAAGTCTTTCGGCTGGAAGAAAAAGTTGGCAAGCAATCGCTGTGGTTCACTACCAAGGGACATGTGCTCGCACAATATGAGATCGACGGTAAGGCGACCGCGGTGGGCTACGACGGCAAGACTTATTGGGTGAAGTCAACCGACAAGCCAGCGCAGGAAGTTACCGCCGCCAAGGCTCATCGCGATCCGCATTTCGCGCAAGGGGCCGTGCTGGCGGGGCTGTTGCAAAAAGACATCTGGCAGCCGCTGGGCAAACTCGCGCTCACTGGTTCCGACAAAGCCGCGGGGCGGTTGTGTTATCGCCTGGCCCTCACCGACGATAAAAGCGAGCAAGTGTTTGTCTGGCTCAGCGTGGTGAACGACCAGCTCCGACCGGAGGTTCAACTCGTTAAAGCCGGCGTGGGCTTCGACGACGACGAACCGATTCCCAGCACCCTCTATCGACAGTGGAAGCGGGTCGCCAATTTTGACTTGCCGCACGAACGGACGCTCGTTCGCAAGCTGGCAGAAGAAGTCGTGCTGCGAGTAGTCACCACCGACGTGCAGACAATCACCATGACCACGCCGGATTTTTTCCAGATGCCGAAAGAAGCGCAGTAGCCATGTGCGTCACGCGCCTGATAGTTAGGAACTCGCAGATGCTCTCCCGCACATTGGCACTGGTTCTTCCCTTGCTCGCGGCACATATCGTCGCTGCGCAAGAAGCGAACGATACCGGGCCGTTCGAACCCGCCGTTGCCATCGCGCAGAAGCGGACGGTGAAAATCTACGGCGCGACGATAGGCCGTTCTCCCGGGTATGCGACGGGGATTATCGTTTCACCCGATGGGCAGATTCTCACGGCTAGCGGCATCTATCTGACCGAGGGAACCGTCCGCGTGACGATGCCCGATGGGAGCCTGCAACAAGCGGACGTCGTCCGCCGCAGCGGTCCGCTGCAAACGGCCTTGCTCAAAGTGAACGTGCCGACGCCCGATTATTTCGCGATGCCGCAGCAGCCTGCCGCCCGCAAGGGAGACTGGGTGCTGGCCGTGAGCAATGCCTTCAAAGTGGCCGAAGGCACCGAGCCGCTGAGCGTGAACATCGGCGTGCTGTCGCTTCGCGTCCGGCTCGATGCCCGCCGGGGCTATACCGATTTTCCTTATGAGGACGATGTCTACCTGATCGACGCCATCACCAGCAACCCCGGCGCTGCCGGCGGCGCGGTGGTCAGCGCGCAGGGTGAACTCGTGGGCTTGATTGGCAAAGTGATTGAAGGGAAGACCACCGGCACGCGACTCAACTATGCCGTCCCCGCCGATTTGCTGCAGCGTTTTCTCAGTGGCGAAGAGGCCGCGCCGGCCGTTACGACGCTGCCCAGCGGGGAAAAGGGTGAGCTGGGAATTCGCTTGTTCTCACTGGGTGGCCGCAAAAGCCCGGCCTATATCGACCGCGTGATTTCCGGCAGTCCCGCCGCGGAAGCGGGCCTCAAGACCGATGATCTGGTGGCCTCGATCAATGGTGAAGTGGTCCGCGACGCGGGCGACTTCCGCCGCCTGGCCGACGAAGCCCAGGCCGGCGTGGAGATCAAACTGGAAGTGAAACGCAAAAACGATCTGATCACCGTCCGTCTTAAACCGACCGCTATTAAGACAACGCCGTAGGGTCCGCTGTAAACCTTTCTCGCTAAACACAACTGTAGTTGCATTATTCCGAGTTGAAAATCGAGTCCGTTGTTTTTC
>JAYTUF010000527.1:0-1553 GCA_043744755.1 Anatilimnocola sp. | reverse complement strand
GGTATCGCGAGCAAGGCATCGAACTGCACATCGGCGACCGAGCCGCCAAGATTGATCGCCAGGCTAAGGTCGTGCATTCCGATCAGGGATTAGCGGTTCCGTACGACAAAGTGATTCTGGCCACTGGGTCATTTCCGTTCGTGCCCCCCGTGCCTGGCATTCAACATCGGGGCGTCTTTGTCTATCGCACGATCGACGATTTGCAACAGATCATCGCCTATGCCGCCAACATCAAGCGGGCCGCGGTGATTGGCGGCGGGCTGTTGGGTTTGGAAGCCGCCAAGGCCGCCTATGACTTGGGGCTGGAAACGCACGTCGTCGAGTTCGCCCCTCGGCTGATGCCCCGCCAGATCGACGATGCCGGCTCGAAGATTCTGGTGCAGAAAATCGAAAGCCTGGGAGTGAAGGTCCATCTCAACAAGGGAACCAAGGAGGTGCTTGGCGAGCATGGCGTCACCGGCCTGGTGTTCAACGATGGTCAGCGGCTCGATGTGGAAATGATCATCGTTTCGGCCGGCATTCGTCCCCGCGATGAGTTGGCCAAGCAATGCGGCGTGACGCTCGGCGAGCGGGGCGGCGTGCTGGTCAACGATCAACTGCAAACGTCCGACTCCGATATTTTCGCGATCGGCGAAGTCGCCTTGCACAGCGGCATGATCTATGGCCTGGTCGCCCCGGGTTATACAATGGCGGAACTGGTCGCCAAACAACTGGCCGGGCTGGAGTTCGCGCCGTTCACCGGCGCGGATATGTCCACCAAGCTCAAGCTGATGGGCGTGGATGTGGCCAGCTTTGGCGATTATGAAGCCAAGCCCGAGCAGGCCCGACCGCTGAGCTTCGAAGACCCGTTCAGCGGCGTCTACAAAAAGTTGCTCTTCAGCCACGATGGCACGCGGCTCTTGGGCGGCGTGCTCGTGGGGGATGCCTCGGAGTACTCCAATCTACTCATGCTTTCCAAGAGCACTGACCCGCTTCCTTGTCCGCCCGGCGAATTGATTGTCGGTTCCAAAAACGGCGCTGTAGTGACGCCGAAAATGTCCGCCGAGACGCAGGTCTGCTCCTGCAACAACGTCAGCCACGGCGCCATCTGTGCCGCGATCAAAGGCCAGGGCCTGACCACGCTGGGGGCCGTCAAGCAATGCACCAAAGCGGGCACGGGCTGCGGCGGCTGCATTCCGCTCGTCACGAACATTCTCAACGCGCAGCTTTTGGCGGCCGGAAAAACAGTGAACAGGAATCTCTGCGAACACTTCGCTCACACCCGGCAAGAGCTGTTCGAGATCGTCAAGATCAAGGAACTCAAGACCTTTGAGGACCTGATTGCCGCGCACGGCACAGGGCAAGGCTGCGAAATCTGCAAGCCGGCGGTCAGTTCCATCCTGGCCAGTTTGTGGAACGAGAACATCATGGATCGGCCGCACCAAACGCTGCAGGACACCAACGACCGCTTCCTGGCGAACATGCAACGCGGCGGGCTCTACTCCGTCGTGCCGCGCGTGCCCGGCGGCGAAATCATGCCGAGCCAACTGATCGCGCTGGGGCAGATCGCCACG
>JAYTUF010000526.1:0-5937 GCA_043744755.1 Anatilimnocola sp. | reverse complement strand
CCGTGACCCAGCCACCGCATGACGGCCAGTTCACTCACCCCGGCATTAGCGCAGAGCGAGCAGAAGTAGTGGCGAAAACTGTGTAACCGGCCGTCCTTAAAGCCGATCTCATCCTCGCCGCTAGGGAACTTTTCGGTGAGTGGTTCGATTACCTCGCTCACGAACGCCAGCCGGACTGCATCCCCGTTTAGCGGCTCGCCGGTGGGCCCGATGAAGACACGACTGCCGCCGCGTTTTACTAGTGGCTCAATCAGCGGAAACAGCGCTGGGTGGATCGGGAACATCCGATTCTTGCTGTTCTTCGTCCGTCGTCCCTTCCCGTCTACGGTATGCCGGCTAAACCGCTCATCGGTCAGCGTGATGATCTTCTTTTCGAGGTCAATATCGGTGGGACGTAGACCCGTCAATTCGGAAATCCGCATTCCAGTGAAGAGAGCCCGGCGATCACCAGTCGCATCCAGGCAAGCCCGGTTCGCGACTTGCAATGGCTGAGCATCGCCCGAACTTGCTCGCTGCGATAGGAATAGGTATCCGTTCCGGATGCCTTTCGCATCAAGAGATGGATTTTGCACTCGATTGGCAACAACTGCTCGAAGATGAAGTAGTTGACGGCTTGCTTGATCGTGGTCAGTTCCAAGAACTGTGTGCGGTACGCATAGCCTTCGTCCTGTAACCAGTCAGCGTATGAACAAAGATGTTGTCGCTTGATCTGGTTCCAGCACGTCAAATTCTGCGTCTTCGCCCATGGTACGAACTTGTCCAGAACTGCCTCGTACCGCTGCTTAGACTTCTCGGCGACACCCCCGGCGATCAACGGTCGTGCCGCGTGTTTGAGATAGGTTTCTTTTCCGTCTTCCAAAAAAAGCGGCATTCCCTTGCCACTCGCGAGTATGCCGGGATCCGCAATTCCCAGGGCAACGGCTTGGACTCGGTCCAGCAGTTGGAGTTTTGCCATTGCTTCGTCGTAGTCCTTGGTGCCGAGAGAATGTCGGCCGGGATTTACTGTGTTCCCGCGACCGTCTGCTTGCCACACGCCGTTGCGGCTGCGCAACGACCAGACGAAGAAGGGGAGGCATACTTTTTCCGATAATTTTCGTTTCTTGCTCATGTGTCGGGATCCTTACTTAGGAATGCGAGTAGTCCAGCGCGGCCGAGGGCCGTTTAATGCCGGACGCGACGGCGACGAAGAGGTCGCCGCGGAATGGGAAGCGGTGCCCGATTTAGTGCTGCCGCCAGAAGGCAGAATGGCGGTGCCGCTGCTGGAGGTAGCGCGACTTCCAGCAGTAACTTTCGCGAGGAAGGCCGCGAGACCAATTCGCCACGCCGTGCGCCGGCCACCCGATTGGTCGGCCGGTAATTTGCCTGCCCGCCACGATGGTCGCATCGGCGAGACCACTGGCCGCGTCCTTGATTGTGATTTCGCGTAGTTCAGAAATTACCGGCTGTTGCCTGAGCGCAGCTTCGGGTGAAGTCAGGCAATCGCGCATCTGCCGGAGTCGAATCCGCTGGCGAACGATGTAACCATCTTGTACTTTGAGGAACTGCTGGATCGTATCGAGGAAAAGTTGCAACATCTGCTTGTTACGGGGCAATGGCTGCTCACCTTGCTCCGCAACAGGCTTCCGTCGCTTCCTTACCATGTCCGCAGCCACTCACTTCTGGTTTGTAGAATCGCTCACTTCTGGCTGCTGATCCCGATAAACGGCTTCGGCGATCAGCCTTGCAATCAGATCGAGAAAATCCGCCGCTGCTTTGCCGTGGCGGGCTCGATCTTGGGGAGTCACCTCAGTTGAATGGGGACATTTCTAATGACGCATGACAGTCGAAGTAGTCGGGATTCAGTGGTCACGAGTCAGGGATCGGGAGTCAGATAAATTGCTGACTGCTGATCCCTGGCTTAAGCCATTAACTGCCGAATTACGTGCCCATGCACATCCGTCAGGCGGCGGTCGATGCCGTTGTGGCGGACGGTCAGGCGAGTGTGGTCGATGCCGAGCAAGTGCAGGATCGTCGCGTGGATGTCGTAGACTTGCGTGGGCTGGTCGCGGTCGAGTGGTTTGTAACCCCATTGATCGCTGGGGCCGTGCGTGATGCCGCAGCGGATGCCGCCGCCGCACAGCCAGTTGGTGAAGCAATACGGATTGTGATCGCGCCCCTTGCCGCCTTGCGAGCTGGGCATGCGGCCGAATTCCGTGGTCCAGAGAATGATGGTCTCGTCGAGCAGGCCTCGTTGCTTCAGGTCTTGAATGAGAGCGCTCGCGCCACGGGCCAGGCCGCCGGCGAGTGGGCCGTGGTCGCGCTGCAGGTCTTCGTGCGAATCCCAATTGCGGCGCGGAAAGCCGTTGTCGTTGCCGGACCAAATTTGCACAAACCGCACGCCTCGCTCCAGCAGCCGGCGAGCGGCCAGGCATTTGCGCGAGAAGTGGACTGTCTCCTCCCGCACGTTGATTTCTTTGTCGAACTGCTGAGGAATGTTGTCGAGGCCGTACAACTTCAAGATATGTTCCGGCTCTTGCGAGAAATCGAGCGCCTCGGGCGCAGCCAGTTGCATCTTCGCAGCGAGTTCATAACTGCGAATGCGAGATTCCAGCCGGGAGTCGCCGGCTCGCTCGCCCGCATGTTGTCCGTTGATCTTGGCAAGCAATTCCTGCGTCGCGGCTTCGCTCTTCTGGTTGATAAACGAGCCGTTCTTGTGGGGAAATAAATCGGCAATCGGCGTTTCATTGCCGGGATAGATGACGGTGCCGCTGTGCTGCGCGGGGAGAAACGCCGAGTCCCAATTCTTGGTGCCATTGCTGGCGAGACCGCGATGATCGGGCAACACCACGAACGTCGGCAGGTTGTCGTTCAAACTTCCTAAGCCATAGCTGCACCAAGAACCCATGCCGGGGAACCCAGGCAATTGAAAGCCCGTTGCGTGCAACAAGGTTGCCTGGCTATGTACGCCTGTCTTGCCGACGACGTTATGCACGAACGCCAGTTCATCGGCCACTTTGCCGAGTTCCGCGACTGGTTCCGAAAGCAACTTGCCGCAGTTGCCATAGGGCTTGAAATCCCAAAGCGGCTTCAGCCACGGGCCAAGACCATTTTGAAAAGCTTCGACCGGCTCGCCGAAGTCGCTCGCTTCGCCATGATGTTTAACTAATTCCGGTTTGAAATCGAATAGATCGATGGCACTCGCAGCCCCGGCCATGAAGAGTTGAATGACCCGCTTGGCCCGCGGCGGATGATGCAGCGTTTGCAGGGGTTGCTTGTCCGCCGCGAATGTCCGGGCATCGTCCTGGGCGAGGATTGACGCGAGCGCGAGACTTCCAAAACCTTGACCAAAGGTTTGCAGGAACTCACGGCGAGATGGAATGTGGATAGATGGCATATTCAATCTCAGTAACCAATTGCTCTATTTTCTTTAGCCACCGGCTTCAGCCGGTGGACAGAATGAACAGAAGAACCCGGCTTTAGCCATCTCGAAATACACGCGTTGCTAACTCGCAATCACTGAGGATTCGATGGCTAAAGCCGGTCTCTCTGTTGGTCCTCACCACCGGCTGAAGCCGGTGGCTAAAAATGCGAATACTTTCCGCTCGATCCATCCTACTAATCCACAAACGCAAACTCGTTCAAATTGAGCGCCGCGCGACACGCATTCGTGAGACCATGTGCGCGGATGTAAGTGGCAAACAAAGACCGTTCCGCGGCGCTCGGGGAACGCGAAAGGGCAAGCTGGAAAATCAGCGTGGCCTGCTCCTCAGGCTCTTTCGTCTGGAGTTCAACCCGGGCGGCAAAGTGCTTGCTCATCGTCACCATGAAGCCGTTGTTGAGCAAAGCCAGAGCTTGCAATGCCGAGAGCGATTCGTTCCGCTTATCGACGCGCATCGAAGGATCGGCGCAATCGAGCGTGGTCATGAAGGGCTGCGGCTGCGAGCGGACGATGAAGCGATAAATGCTGCGGCGATGTGACTTCGGGTCGTTTGGATCGTGCAAGTGATATTCATAGTGCGGCGAATGCGCGGGCTGATCAATCACAAAGTCCTGAAAGCTCGGCCCGCCCATTTTCGGATCGAGCTTGCCGGCAACTTGCAGCACCGCGTCGCGAATCGCTTCGGCTTCGAGTTTTCGGCGATTCATCCGCCAGAGGTGTACATTGCCGGCGTCGATCTTCCGCGGATCGTTTTTGAGTTGATCGAGGACGGCAGCATCCGGCTGCGATTGTTGCTGATACGTGCTGCTGCTGACAATCAGCCGATGCAGCGATTTGAGCGATTGCCCGCCGTCGCGGAACTCGACAGCCAGCCACTCCAGCAATTCGGGATGCGATGGCAACTGACCCATCCGACCGAAATCGTTGGGCGTATCGACCAGCGCCCGGCCGATGTGATATTGCCAGACGCGATTGACGATGCTCCGCCAGGTGAGCGGATTGCGTTTGTCGCTGAGCCAGCAAGCGAGCGCCGCGCGGCGTTCGGCTTCGGTATGATTCGCGGGCAGGTTGAAGTCGCCTGACCACTCGGGCAAGCAGGTGAGCGCGCCGGGCTGCACTTCTTCTTTGGGACTCTTCACATCGCCACGATGCAGGACATGAATCTTGCGGGGCTGGCCCGCGTTGTTGCCGGTGCCAAGGAAGTTGCCGCTGCCATGATGCACGGTTCCCGCGAAGACCACGCTTGGCGGCGCGAGCTTGCTTAGTTGCGAGGCGTTTTCGGCAGCAACACTCGCGTTCACGTCGAGCTTCGTTTTCAATTCAGCATCGATTACTTTCGCCAACAAGGCCGTTCGCTGTTGGTCCAGTACAGCGAGCTTTTTGCCGCTGCCATTGGCGTCCTGCGCACCGGGATAAACGCCATCAATAAGATTCGTCTGCCGCCAGCGAACGGGGGCTTCGATCGAATCGAGCGCCGTCACCTTGGCGCTTTTGGTAAGGTTCTCACCTGTCGCATCGAGGACCTGCAGTTCCGCCAACGCGAACATATAGTCGTTCTGCCGCAGCGCCAACTTCGTCGTTGTCAAACGAACATAACGGGCGGACTGCAGAGCAAACTTCGCGGTCTGGGGCGTTGTGCCGGGATTGGCAAAATCTTGTTGGGTTTGATCGACGACGATCCTCG
Organism: Anatilimnocola sp.; assembly: GCA_043744755.1. Taxonomy (GTDB): domain Bacteria; phylum Planctomycetota; class Planctomycetia; order Pirellulales; family Pirellulaceae; genus Anatilimnocola. Next base: position 835 of record JAYTUF010000526.1, on the reverse strand, counting down.
CGTCTTTTCCAAACAACGGATCGTCGGCTAGTTCGATCTTGAACCGCACGGGAAAACCAAAACCCGCGCCGATCTCGTTGAAGTTGTCGTAACAGCCGATGTAAGTCAGCCCGGCAATCTCGCGCGACGAGCCCAAATCGAGTTGCACCCATTTGACTGCATCGGCTTTGGGCATCAGTTGGCTGTGATAGCCATACTCAGGTCGCAGCGCGGGCGGCGTCGCTTGCCGCGCGGCCGCGATGGCTTGATCGAGCTTCACTAACTCTTCGCCCGCTCGCTTCAGCACTTCAGCATCGAGGGTCTTCTTCGTGGCTGCGATCTCGCGCTGCTGCGTTTCGAGTTGCGTGTATTTCGCGAGCGTCGCGGGATCCGCGTGATACTTCTTGTCGGCTCGATCGACGGCGGCGAACACTGCTTGCAGACGGTAATAATCAACCTGCTTGATCGGATCGAACTTATGATTGTGGCATTGGGCACAGCCGACCGTCAGGCTGTTGAAGGTGCCGATGGCATTCGAGACCATATCGTCTCGGTCGAGATGGCGGGCGATCTTGCCATCGATCTTGCTCTCTGGCACTTCCGCATGACCGATGAAATCCCAAGGCCCAGCCGCAATGAAGCCCAGCGCTTCGATGCCATCGGTTGATTGTGGATGGAGCAGATCGCCGGCAATCTGCTCTTCGATGAAGCGGGCGTAAGGCTTGTCCTGATTGAACGCGCGAATTACATAATCGCGATAGGGCCAGGCATTCCGCCGGGGCTGATCCTTGTCGTAGCCATGCGTTTCGCCGAAGTGGACCACATCGAGCCAATGCCGCGCCCAGCGCTCGCCATA
>JAYTUF010000525.1:0-5939 GCA_043744755.1 Anatilimnocola sp. | reverse complement strand
CGGCACTGCGCTCGCCGCGGCCATCCGTCCGTTAGGCCTAGTGCTGCTGCCGGAAAAAGCGGGGAGCGATGTGCAAGTGCGAATCCTCGATTCGCAAGCTGCCGGGCAAGTCTGGCCCGTCGGCTGGCCGTCGAAATCGCCTCCCAAAGAAGTGCTGCCGGACCTATTCAAATTTCTCAATGTGGAAGTCAGCGATACGCCGCTCGCCGAATCGATGGAAGCCATCCGCAGCCGTCTCAGCGTGCCGCTGATCGTCGATCAGAATTCGCTCGCCAAGCAGAAGATCGACTATGCCACCGTCAAAGTTACCCTGCCTAAGACCAACACTTACTACGCCAAGATACTCGAACGGCTGCTGTTTCAAGCCAAGCTGAAGTACGAGTTGCGGGTGGACGAAGCCGACCGTCCCTTCCTCTGGATCACCACACTCAAACAGTAGTTTTGAAATCAAACCGATTCGAAGCGCAATCATTTACGCGACAGTTTTTGGATCACCGCTTGCGTTTCGCGAGCTTCTCAAGAATCGGTCAGGAACTTAACCCATTCACACGTAATGTATTAAGTCGTCGCCAGGGGTTTCCGTAAGGTGTTCGGCACACCCGCTGCTTTATTAGAACGCATCAGCAGCCAACTGCTTTCAGAATAGCCAGTGCCTGGCAACCAACCACGCTGTTTTCACTTACCCGGCAGCAGGCCGGATCAAAATAACAACGGCCGCCGGAATCAATAATCCGGCGGCCGTTGGTGTTTCTTGAATGGTCCAATGTAGGATGGGCACTCTGGCCCGTCTTTCGCTTGAACGGGCAAGAGTGCCCATTCTACGGCTTGTTTCTACCGCTTCCCTTCCAACAACCAGCGTTCTTCGGTCAAAAACAACTCGCCAGTCTCCAGATCGCGGAGGCCGCGCATCTTGGGGGCAAGTTTATCGGCCCGTTCCATCCGCCGATTGGAGACGATCAGTTGCCGAAACTCCGCGGCGTTCACAAAGCGAGCATTGGACGATGAATCGACACCGTCAACCGAGTGAAGAATAGCAATTGAAGAGTCGGGTGGAGAAGTGGCTGGCATCGTTATATCCTGTTGTTTCGATATCCTGTTCGCCTGTGGGTCCGGCGCAACGGTGAGTTCCAACCCATTGCAGCCGTTCGGCAGGCACGACGTCACCGACAAATTCTACACACTGGTCAACCTGGAATGGAAGCCGGGGGCCGCGCATTCGACACAAGTCCATAATACAATTGTACTTGCATTCGATGCTTTTAAGCTTGCGAGACACTCGCCAAACTGAGAAACTTGTCGCTAGCAAGAGTCCGCTAGCCCGCCTGAGGAGTGCCTCGGAATGACTTCCATCCTGTTCGATCGTCGCCATGTTTTGCAAGCCGGGATCGCGTCGGGCGCTCTCGCTGTCCTGGCGCAGTCGGGCTCCTCGTCGCTGGGCCAGGACCAGCCCCGCTTCACGCTGGCCATCTTCGAGGCCGACATCACGCCGCCCCTCGGTCATCCGTTGATCGGTGGTCTGCGGCCGCCGGCCAAATCGATCCTTGATCGGTTGACTGCCCGCGGCGTCGTCCTGCTCGGTGGAGACAAGCCCGTCGTCCTCTGTTCGCTCGATTGGTGTGAGCTTCGCAACGAAGCCTACGACGAATTGCGCGACGCGCTCGCCCGCGCAGCCGGCACGAGCCGCAAGCGCGTAATCCTGACTTGCAACCATCAGCACGATGCGCCATACCTCGATCTGGTCGCCCAGTCGTTGCTGGACGAAGCGGGGCTGAAGAATGCGATGTATCTGCCCGACTTCTGGAAAGAAACAAAAACCAACCTGGCCGCGGCCGTCCGCACCGCATTGCCGAAAGCGGTGTCCGTCACGCATCTCGGTCTGGGCCAAGCTGATGTCGAGCGGGTGGCCTGCAATCGCCGCGTGGTTGCCGCCGATGGCAAGCCCAAGTTCAACCGCTTCAGCTTCACTGCCGACAAATACCTGATTGGTGCGCCCGACGGTTTGATCGACCCTGCCCTCCGCACGCTGGCCTTCTTCAACGACGACCAGCCGCTCGCCGCAATCAGCGTCTATGCCACGCATCCGATGAGTTACTACGGACGAGGCGAAGTCTCCGCCGACTTCCCCGGCCAAGCCCGCGAGCTTTGGCAGCGGGAACATCAGGATCTGCTCAACATCTATGTGACCGGCTGCAGCGGGGATGTCGTCGCCGCCAAATACAACGAGGGAACTCCCGCCGGCCGTGCCCGCCTGGCACAGCAGTTGAAAGCCGGTATGGATGCCGCCTGGAAATCGCTCCGCCGCGTGCCACTGACGAAGATCGCCTTTCGCAATGAGTCGCTGGAATTGCCGCCGCCGACTGAAGGCAAGCTCGATCCCAAAAAACTGGCCGAAGTCATCGCCGACAAAGCCATCGCCCCCGGCACGCGGATCGACGCCGCCTGCGGCCTCAGCTACTTCCGCCGCTGTGAACGAGGCCAAGCCATCGACGTACCCTTGCTTGATTTTGGGTCGGCCGCGTATCTGGCTCTCCCTGCCGAAATGTTCGTCGGCTATTCGCTTGCCGCCCAGGCCATCACGAAAGAACATCATCCGGAAAAACTGCTCCTCGTCGCTGGCTTCACGGAATGCGCCCCCGGCTATATCCCTACCGCGGAAGCGCGAACCGAAGGCTTCGTCCAAGAACACAGCTATTGTTGGAACCGCGACACGGCACCCGCCGCAATCGACCGCGTGCTGCGCAAACTGCTCGCTTAGCCTGGGCCAATCTGAGGCGATTCACTTTATACGTAGGGAACAATCGCTTAGCATTCGGCGCTGCGGGTGTTAAACTGGAGCCTTCGTTCGCCGTCACATTCTGAATGGTTCTCCCATGTTCGACTCTCATTCGACCTCCCCCTTGGACTTGCCGCCGAGGAGACGATTCTTGAAAGACGCCGGGCTGGGGTTTGGCTCGCTCGCGCTGGCCAGCCTGCTGCAAGGAGAATCAAGCGGGCACGCTCCTTCCGAGGCGATCTTGGCAGGTCCGCTCGCGCCGAAGCTGCCCCATTTTCCGCCCAAAGTGAAGTCGATCATTTGGCTGTTCATGACCGGGGCCCCGTCGCAGGTTGATACTTGGGACTACAAGCCCGAGTTGCAGAAACGGGATGGCCAGGACCTGGCGGGTTCCGATCCCAAGACCGGTTTCTTCACGACCAGCGGCAAGTGTCTGAAGTCGCCGTTCGAGTGGAAGCAGCATGGCCAATCGGCGTCCTGGGTTCCCGACATCTTTCCGCATCTGTCCCAGCACGTCGATAAGATGTGCTTCTTGCATTCGATGTACTTGCGGCAAAACAATCATGCGCCGGCCTCGATCGAGCTGATGTGCGGCACCAACCGTCCGGGCTTGCCGACGCTGGGTGCGTGGCTGACGTATGGCTTGGGATCACTGAATCAAGACCTGCCCTCGTATGTGGTGATGCACGATACGCGGCCGCGCGGTGATGACCAGATTTGGTCCGCCGGCTTTTTGCCCAAGACTTACCAGGCCCTGGCGCTCGATGCCCGTCGCAAGGAAGCCATCGATAATCTGCTGCGCGACAGCAAACACACCGACGCCCAGCAGCGGTCGCAGCTTGACTTGCTGCGCGAACTGAATCAAGAACATGCAGCAACTCGGCCCACGCAAACCGATCTCGCCGCGCGGATCAATTCGTATGAACTAGCCTATCGCATGCAAATGGCAGCGCCGGAAGCGATGGACCTGACGAAAGAAACCGCGGCCACGCATCAGCAATATGGTCTCGATAAACCCGAGTGCGCCACGTTCGCCCGGCAATGCCTGCTGGCGCGGCGGCTCGTTGAACGGGGCGTGCGATTTGTGCAGATCTTTGCGGGCAAAGGGGTCGGCGGCGACGGGAGCGTGAACGATGTCCCCTGGGACTGCCACACCGATGTGGAGACGAATCATAAGTCCTGCGCGCTGCATACCGATCAACCGGCGGCAGCATTGCTCGCCGATCTTGCTTCGCGTGGCCTGCTTGAATCAACCCTCGTCATTTGGGGCGGTGAGTTCGGCCGAACCAGCGACTCACAAGGCGCGAAGGGCCGGGATCATAATCCTAACGGCTTTACGATTTGGATGGCCGGCGCCGGTGTGAAGGCGGGACTCCACTATGGCGCAACGGATGAGTTTGGCTACAAAGCCGTCGAGAAGAAGGTGCATGTCAACGACTTGCACGCCACGCTGCTGAAGTTGCTCGGCCTGGAACATACCAAGTTGACGTATCGCTTCAACGGCCGCGATTACCGGCTGACCGATGTAGCGGGCGAAGTGCTGACGGAGATACTGGCGTAGGTCACGTAGCACGAACCCCTTGGTTCGTGCGAGTGTGAGAATGGACAATGCCCGGGCGCACGAACCAAGGGTTCGTTCTACGAGGAATGGAACATGCCAAGAAGTTTTTGGAATTCCGGGCTCATCCTCGTCGCCTGTCTAGTGCTATGCCCTGATGCACATTCAGAAGACCGTTCCAAAATCGGCAGCGAAGTTTCCAACGTCCGCTTCAAAGACATCCGCTATCTGCAGCGCTCACTGGCGGATTTCAAGGAATCAAAAGTCGTGGTGCTGGTCTTCAGTAATACGACCTGCCCTCTCGTCCAAAAATACTGGCCCAAGTTGAAACGGCTTGATGAGCAGTTTCGCGACCGCGGCGTGCAGTTCGTCAACGTGAATATCAGCAGCGCTGACGAAATCAGCGAAATTGCGCAACAGGCCATTGATTTCGGCGTGGAGTTTCCGTTCGTCAAGGATGTAGATGGCTCGTGTGCGAAAGCACTCGGCGTGCAGCGAACGCCGGAGGTGGTCGTACTCGATGCGAATCGCATACTGTGCTACCGCGGCCGGATCGATGACCAATATCGCGTCGGTGGAGCGCGGCCCGCAGTGGGCAGTGATAACTTAACCAGTGCGCTGGAAGAGTTACTGTCGGGAAAGGAAATCAAAGTTTCCGAAACGCCCGTCGATGGGTGTTTGATCACATTACCCACGCCAGTAGACCTGAAACGCGCCGTGACGTTTTATCAAGACGTGCTGCCCATCGTGCAAGCCAATTGCCAGGAGTGCCATCGGCCGGGCGGAAACGGACCTTTCTCATTGATCACGCGCGAGGAAGTGGCTGCCCAGGCGGCAGCCATTGCGGAAGTAGTCGCCGACCGGCGGATGCCCCCCTGGTTTGGTCATCGTCAGCAACGTTTTACGAATGAGCGTGGGCTGACACCGGCTGAACGAGCAACTGTCATCGCTTGGACCAAAACCGGATTGTCCGCCGGTGATGAATCAAAAGCGCCGCCGCCGCGAACCTTCCCCGCTGCGAAATGGGAAATTGGCGAACCGGACATCATCACCACTTCGTTCGAAACGCACACGCTGCCGGCCGAAGGATTCATCGACTACAAGCATATCGTCCTGCCTTACATTTTCTTGCAGGATACCTGGATCTCCGGCGCCGAAATTCTCCCCAGCAACCCGGCCGTCGTGCATCATTGCAACATGGCCTACGTTTCGCTCGGCGAGAAGTTTCGCGACGAAAACTTCATCACCGGCCGCGTTCCCGGCGGCACGGCCTTCACGCTCGACGAGGGGCTGGGCTTCAAGATTCCCGCTGGTTCCGTGATCGCGCTGCAGATTCATTACACCACGACCGGTAAGGCGGAGACGAACGGAATGCAGGTCGGCTTTCGCTACCCGCGGTCTGTCGTCCGGCAGCAACTGCAGCACCTGCAAGTGACGACGCGGAAGTTCGAGATTCCCGCCGGCGCTGCCGCTCACCCCGTGCAAGCTTCGCGCACGCTGCCTTGCGACGCGACTGGCCTGGCCATGTTCGCGCACATGCACGTTCGCGGCAAGGACATGACGTTCAAAGCCCAACTCCCTAGCGGCGAACAGGAAACGCTCCTCTCA
>JAYTUF010000524.1:0-5944 GCA_043744755.1 Anatilimnocola sp. | reverse complement strand
CCGCACCTTCAGCCAGCGGATGTAATTCTTGGGTTGCGTTTGTACCAGCGGCAAGGTTTGGCCATGCAACACCGGCTGAGTCAGCGAAGTGAGTTCCTTGTAATCGGCCCGGCGTTTCAGTTCGGCTTGCAGCACCGCGGCGTTTTCATGCGAGAGGAGCCAGGCGTCGATGCCGGCCGACTGCACATCGACGGGCTTGAGTAGCGTGATCGCCCGTGACCGCCAGGCGGGATTGCTGACCGTGACGATTTGCAGCTTCAGCGTGTGCGATGTTGGATCGGCGCCGACAAAACGCTCCACAATATCGCGCACCGTGTTCTGCACTTCGGGCGTATGATAGACCCGCAGCGTGTTGCTATCCGCGCTCAGCACGCCCAGGGGAGTGGAGAACCACGTCTCGGTGCCGGTCTCGCGCAAGATCCAATCGACGACCGCCTGCTCCGGCTTGGCGACGCCGGTGATCCGCGAGGTATAGGGCGTTAAGTCATATTCCCGCCAGATCTGCCCATGCTGGTTCGGCAGTGTGCCGCTGCCTTTGCTCACTTTCAGACCGCTACGATTGTCGGCGGTGTAGACCGGCTGCAAAGCTGGATTCGCGGCTGCGCCCGGCAGTTGGCGTTTGATGGCGTCCAGGGGCTGCACGGAACTGTTGGTCTGTGCGGTTACGGATAGCGCATCGCCTAGCAATAGGCAGAGCGCGCCCGCGTGAGTTAACCACCGCGCATGAAACATAGCAGCCATCCTTGGCGAAGTTGATTTCAGCGCGGAGTATAGAAGTCTGGCGAGATGCGGACTAGAGGAATTGCGATCTGTAAGGCGCTGCTTTGCTAGCAATGGAAGTCTTAGCCAAATAAATCGGCCTTTGCCGCGGCGTGCGAGGTTCGTAGCATGAAGCCCTTGCTTCGTGCGAGTCCAGGCGCACGAAGCAAGGGCTTCAGGCTACATGTACCAAGGATCGTTTCGTGAGTATCCGCCGATTGTTCGATTTCCCGCTCTACATGCTGGTGCGAGTCCTGATCGCCGTGGTGCAGGCGGTGCGGATCGAAACCTGCGTCGCCTGTAGCCGGATGGCCGCCTGGCTAATGTATGACGTGGTGCAGATGCGGCGGGCGCTGATTGACGAGAACATTGCGCAGGCCTTTCCAGAATTATCGCTCTCCGCGCGGCAGAACATCGGGCGGCGGACGTGGGTTCACTTGCTGACGATGATCTGCGAAATCGCCCACGCGCCGCGGAAGATTCATGCGACGAATTGGCGGAAATATGTGAAGCTACATCGTGGCCGGGAGTTCGTCCGCAACTTATTGCTCCCCCGGCCCCGGGTTCTGGTCACCGCGCATTTTGGCAATTTTGAAGTGGCCGGTTTGATGAGCGGCCTGCTGGGCATCAGCACGTTCACCGTGGCCAGAACGCTCGAAAACAAATATCTCGACGCCTTCGTCCTCCGCTTTCGCGAGTTGCATTGGCAATTCATCCTTCCCAAGGCCGGCAGCGCGAACCAGGCCGATACGGTGCTCAAGAACAACGGCGCGCTGGCCCTCTTGGGCGATCAACATGCGGGGCCGAAGGGTTGCTGGGTCGAATTCTTTGGCCGGCCGGCTTCGTGTCACAAAGCACTTGCCCTCTTCACGTTGATCAGCGAAGCGCCGATGATCCTGCTCTATTGCAAGCGAACGCACGCTCCGCTGCATTTTGAACTGGGCCTGGCCGACGTCGCCGACCCGCAATCCTTGCCCAAAGATTGCACCGACGTGAAGAGCTTGACGCAGTGGTACAATCGCGTGCTCGAGGGCGAAATCCGCAAAGCGCCCGATCAATACTGGTGGCTGCATCGCCGCTGGCGTGATCCGCCGCAACGAGCCAAACAGAAGGCAAAAAAAGAAACGGCCGGCTTGCCGCCCGCTCAGCGAGAAGCCGCATGACCTGGGTCACTGTCGCCAAAGCCAGCGAGTGCCCGCCGGGTTCATCCCGCGAGTGCGTCGCCGCCGGGCGAATCGTGGCCTTGTTCAATGTCGGGGGCCAGTTCTACGCGCTCGACGGCATCTGCCCGCATCAAGGAGGCCCGCTCGGCAAGGGTCAACTCGCGGGCTGCATCATCACCTGCCCCTGGCACGGTTTTCAATTCGACGTGACCACCGGCCAGCACCAAACCAGCCAATCGCTGGTGCATCCCTCGTTCGCGGTGCAGGTGCAGGGGGATGAGGTGCAAGTGGAAGTTGACTAAGCAAGCGAACTCATCCGTCTACCGAGCCGGCTTTCAAGCTTGGGAGTTCACCTGCAACCGCATCCACGGATTCAATCGCGAGACATTGTTCAGCGGGAGTGTTCGCGAATTTGACATGAATCATGCGCTGTAATGGCATTGAATTCATCGTGATGAAACCTTCTCCGCCGTAGGGAGAGACTGATCGAGAATCCAGATCGCGGGCTAAAAACCCGATCCGCGCCAGAATCGCTCGGAATACCGATTTCCTGGCCAAGTCGTCGGACATCTCAATCCACGGTCCCTCCTTCGATCGCAAGCGCAGATGACCCGCGGACCAATCGATTTGCAACTGATGATTCCCACACAATGTCAACAATTTGTCTACGAAGCCAACGATGCCACCCTCGGGCCGACTGAGCCATTGACGCAACTCGGCAATCAACGCGGGATCGAGTTTCATGGGCAATCCACCGTTACGATCTTCTTGAAAAACGAATCCCATCCAGCCCGCAACTCGTCCAGGCCAGCGCCGGGATCAAACTGCAGAAGTCCATGTTCGAGAGGAAGCCAAATTGGATCCAACGCCATCTCGATAATCTCTATCGGGACTTCAATCTCGATTATAGCTGCTCCACCTTCATTTGGGAAAAGTGCAGCTTTCTGGCATGCGTATTCCTGCGGGGAATACAGGACATATGGGCCTGTGGCCAAGTAAGCGCAGAACTGTTCGGCAGCGACGTACGACCCTGGGGTCTCTTTGAACCTGGGATCGGGGCCTAATCGAAAGATCCTCTCGGCTCGCTTGAATGTGGTTCCGTGAACGATAGCCGGCATGGGTTTTCCTTAGGGCAACATCGGCAGGGCAGGCAGTGTCGGCACTGGCGCCGTTGGCGGCGTGATGATCGGCAGCACCGCGGTCTTGGGTGGGCGTGGCCCAATTTCAAATCCCGCGGGTGTGGCGATCAGCTTGCAGTCTTTCAGCATGATCCCAAAACCGACGCCGCGGTCGAGCGTTGTCAGTTGCGTGATGATGCAGGTCCCTTCGATCGTCACTTTGCTGACGCCCGGCTCCAACAGCGCCAGTTCCTTGCGGGCACTCGCATCGAATTGCAGCAAGACTTGCATATCAATCGCCCGGTCTTCATGGCCAATCCTTTCCATCACCAGCAGATAGGAGCCGTCCGACTTGACGGGCGGTTTATCGGCGGGCTGTTTGTCGACGGACGGTTTGTCGACGGACGGTTTGTCGACGGGCTTTTGTCCGTCCGCTGGCAATTCTGACAGTGGCGGCGGGGTGGCGAGGACTCGTTCAATCCGCTGCACCTGCCCGAAAATCCTCAGCGACTTGTCCTTGAGATACTCATCGACGAACGCGTCGTTTTTGGCCCCCGCAGCGATCTGATCGAGCGTGAAAGGGAGGGCCTCTTCGGGCTTGACCAGCGCGGCCAGTGGATCGGTCTCGGCACCGAGCAGCGCGGCAACCAGCAACAGGGCAGCATGCATCCGAAAACTCCTTAAGCATTCGCTGAGTCGATATTGAAGCCAGCCGCAATTGTCAGGCGAACCGGCGAATCGAGCAACAGGAGTTTTATGATCGCAGCCGGAGGACATAGTCGGGATACGTCCGCTGATAGGCGAACCGCGCCTGCTGGACACGCTGAAAGCCGGTCGTGCGTGATAGCAGCCAGCCAAAGAGGAGTAAGGCCAACGACCCGGCCAGCGTGGTGAGCATGACGGGCCGCGTGGCGAGAAACAAACAGCCCACAAAGACCATAAACGCCACGACGCCCGCGGACGCGATCCAGCTTTGCACGCTCCACAGCCTCATTGCCGCCGGGCCGGCCTGGTTGAGCAGCCAGGCTTCGTAGACGGCGTCGGGCACGTCCGTCGTGAAGACCTCGGCGAAGTAGGTCCCTGCCGAAATCAGCACCGGCGCACACAACCGCGGATGCTTGTCGATGAAAGATGGATCCTCGCGGAACAAGCACTCCAGGCCACCGAACCAACCTGTGCCCGCGACTTGCAGACCGTCGATCTTCTGCGCCAGCGTGCAATAGCTTTGCAAATCGTCTGGCACCAACTCGTTGACAAAGGCAGCCAGGCTGAAGTCGCCGTTCGGCTCACCAGGGAACCAAATGAGCTGGCCAGCGCCCTGCAGTGACTCAACGAATTCGAGCGGCTCCGCCCGGAACCGCTCTTCAAAATCAGCGGGGAGTTGTTCCGGCCAAAATAAGACGAGGTTGCCGGTTTTCGTCCCGCCCGCTGCGGTGAGTTTCATGGGGGGAATTACTTCTTCTCCACCACCCAAATGTTCCGAAACGCCACCGGGTTGCCGTGGTCTTGCAGGAACAGGCCCAGCGGTTCGGCCCCTTCGTTGGCTTTGCCGGGGGTGCCCTTCGGCAGTTCGATGTCGTCGTGAATCGTCACGCCGTTGTGCTTGATCGTGACACGGGCGTTCTTCACCTTCTTGCCGTCCTCGTATTTGGCGGCTGTGTAGTCAATGTCATAGGTCTGCCAGGCGAGCGGGGGCAGGCACATGTTCACCTTGGGTTCGGCGATGGTGTAGATGCCGCCGCATTCGTTGTTCTTCCCATCCAGGCCGAACGAATCGAGCACCTGCAGCTCGTACCGGCACTGAATGTACACGCCGCTATTGCCGCGTCCTTGCCCACGGGCCAGCGGCATGAACGGCGTGCGGAATTCAATGTGCAGCGTGTGATCCTGCCATTTGGCGTTCGTTTCGCAGTTGGTCGCGCCGAGCAGTGAGCCTTCGACGATCTTGCCATTTTTGAAATGATCGGCAGTCGAGCCATCGAACAACACCGTCGCGCCGGAGGGGGCCTTCGCACCGAGCGTCGGGCCTTTGCGTTCCGTCTTCTTCAGTTCAGCGACCTTCTTGCCTTCATGTTCAACGGCCAGCGCACCGTCCTTGATCGTGGCGGACCAGTCGTCCCCCTTCACCGTAACGATGCCATCCTTGATCTCGCCCTTGCCGCGCTTGGTTTCATCTCCACGCTTCCAGCCATCGCCGGGCAAGCCGCCGGGATAACCGACGACGTCGAACTTCCCTTCGCCGAGCGCAATCACCTGGCAGCCCCACTTTTTCCCATCCGTATCCGTCCCTGCATACTCGCCTTGGGCGACGAAATCCGGTCCCGCTTCTTTCGCATCGGTATATGCCGTCTTGCCATCTGCCGCAGCTGCGATGCCCGCTGCCGCCAAAATCATCGCCAGTGCCCAACTCCCCAATCGCCCGTAACGCATGGTTCAACTCCCGCTGTAAGGTTCAAAGCTAAGAAAACAGATGTTCGACAGGTTCTCCTATCGAACGCGCCATTCTGTCTCTTGCGAAGCGCGGGAGCAAGCAAGGAAATTCGGAAACGGGAGGGCGAGGCTCCTGCCGAGCCGGGCGGCGGAAAACATGTCATTTCGCAATTCCGGCTCCGCAGGAGCGTCGCCCTCCCAGGGATAAAGCATCTGCCCATTGGCGTTCTAACCCACCTGCAAATCCTTCTGCAGCGCATCGGCCTGATCGCTCGCCTGAAAGCGCAGCTGAATCTCCTTGGCCGTGATCTTCACTCGTGTGAAGCCGGGACGGAATTCGAGCGGGTTGTAGCCCGGTGCTTTCTGCTCCTCCAGTTTGCGGTCCAAGTTGTAAAGCGCGGACGGAAAGCAAACCTCGTGCAGGCTGCCCTGATCCTGCCAGCCGCGCAGGCCGTTGTGAAAGTGGCCGTGGAA
>JAYTUF010000523.1:0-5957 GCA_043744755.1 Anatilimnocola sp. | reverse complement strand
CGGTAATCATCGGGCGAAGCTTGCCGATCGACTCGCACCGAAAGTTGCACGGTTCCGCGGCGGACTTGCTGGCGAACGAGGGCTTCGACCTGGGATTCGAGCGCGGCATAACCTTCGCTGGCCCGGAAGCTGAGCTTGAAGTAGCGGTTGTTGACGCTGCGCACCTCAACCGCGACGGACAGCCCGTCCTCGTGCCGGTGTGCTTCGCCATGCCCCGTCATGCTCGATAACAAGGCCGTCTCCGCCAAAAGGTAATCAAGAAAGAAATCTCGGGCCGGCCGCTTGGTGCCTTCCCCACAATGTCACAAGCAACTCGGCGACGTTACTTCTTGGCGTCGCCTTCAGGAGTCGTCGTGTTGGGTGTTGCCGGCGGGGTTTCCGTCGCAGCGGGTGGCGTTGTTCCCTTGGGCGCGGGTGTGCTTTCGGGCGTCACGCCGGGCAACGGTGTGGAATCCGGAGGAAGCGTGCCGTCCGTCTTACCGTCCGCTCCCTTTTTGCCATCCGTGCTTTTGGAAGCAGGGGGGACGTTCGATTTGACTAATTTGCCGACGTGCAACACACGCAAAGCACCCATCGAGAGCACAATCCAGAGCATCGCCACGACAATGGTGATTTTGGTGAAGACGTCGCCTGCCTTGGTGCCGAACGCGCTTTGGCCACCCATACCGCCCAACGCACCGGTCAAGCCACCGCCGCGACCCCGCTGGACCAGGATCAGCAACGTCAAAAACACGCTGAGCACCGCGATGGGGATCATGAACACCCAGTGCAGCGCACCGATGGCCAGAACTAGCGGCATGTGAAGTGATTCCAACATTGCAACTCCCTAATGCTATGCGCTCGCCGCGATAGCGCCCAGAATGATCGCCAAAAATCCATCGGCCTTCAGCGACGCCCCGCCGACCAATGCACCATCAATGTTCGGCTGCGAGAGCAACGTCGCCGCATTTTCGGCATTCACGCTCCCGCCGTATTGAATCCGCACTGCCTCAGCGACCGGGGCAGTATACCGCGACGATAGCAGCGAGCGTAGGTCAGCATGGACCTCTTCCGCCTGTGCGGGCGTCGCGACGACGCCAGTGCCAATGGCCCAAATCGGCTCATAGGCGATGACCAGCTTGAGGACTTGCTCGCCGGACAGCCCCGCCAACGAACCTTCGACCTGCTCGCGGACCACCGACTGTGTATTTCCGGCTTGCCGCTCGGCCAATGTTTCGCCGACGCAGACGATGGGCGTGAGACCGGCATTCAGAGCAGCGATGGTCTTGCGATTGACGTCCTGATTCGTCTCATGAAACAGTTGCCGGCGTTCGCTGTGACCGAGAATCACGTACTTGCAGCCGATATCGACCAACATCGCCGGCGAGACTTCGCCTGTGAATGCGCCCTTGGCTTCGTGATGGCAGTTCTGAGCGCCGAGCCCAATCGCCGAACCTTTGATGGCGGCGGCAATCGCACTCAGATAAACACTGGGCGGGCAAACGGCGACTTCAATCTCGCTGGCAGAACCGACGGCCTTCGCTAGCGCGGCGGCCAGCTCAACGCCTTGCGCGGCATTGAGATTCATCTTCCAATTGCCGGCGATGAATTTGCGTCTCATGCGGCGCTCCCCGGGCGGGTCGAAATGGTCTTCCCGAACAGCTCGGCCAATTTGCGGATTTGAACGACCAGTTCTGCATACTGCCGCGGGAGGAGAGCCTGCGGACCATCCGACTTCGCCCGCTCGGGGCAATCATGGACTTCAATATGCACGCCATCAGCCCCGACCGCGACACCGGCCAGGGCACACGGCGGAATCAAATCAGGTCGGCCCGTGGCATGGCTGGGATCAACAATGATCGGCAAGTGCGAAAGACCTTTCACCACGGCAACCGAAGCGACATCGTAAAGATTGCGGGTGACTTTATCAAAACCCTTGACGCCCCGTTCGCAGAGCACCACCTGGCTGTTGCCTTGCGACAGAATGTATTCGGCGCTCATCAGCAAATCTTCGACCGTGGCGCTCATGCCGCGCTTGAGCAGCACCGGCTTGCGGGTGCGGCCCACTTCGGTCAGCAACACAAAGTTTTGCATGTTCCGCGCGCCGATTTGAATCATGTCGGCGTAGCGCTCGACCACCTCCACGCAGCGGGGATCCATCACTTCGGTGACGACCGGCATGCCGTGGGCATCGCCCGCATCGCGGAGAATCTTCAAACCATCTTCGCCCGAACCTTGAAAGGCATAGGGGCTGGTCCGCGGCTTGTAAGCTCCGCCGCGATAGATGTTCGCGCCGGCGGCCTTCACCGCGGCGGCGATGTTCATCATCCGCTCGGGTTCTTCGACCGCGCAGGGACCCGCGATCATGGCCAGATTGCCGCCGCCGATCTTCACGCCGGCCACATCGATAATGCTGGCCTGCGGATGGGCTTCGCGGCTGGCCAGTTTGTACGGCGGGAGCACGGGCATCACGTCCATCACGCCGGGAATGGCCTTCAGGGGTTCGGCCATTAGCTTCTGCTCGTCGCCGATCACGCCGATGATGGTTCGATACGTGCCACGACTGAGGTGGGCCTTCATGCCGAGCGATTCGACCCGCTCGATCACATGCTGGATTTGATCTTCGGTGACGTCCGACTTAAGGATAATGATCACGGGAATCACCGACTGCGAAAGGACGTTACTTAGGACAGGCTTATAGCCTGTCCGGTCGGGCGAACAGCCCCGGCCGATGTTAACCATCAGCCGCCACGCGCTAGCGTGCGGTTCCGATGCCGCACCAAGCGCAAAACCGTGGGCAATCGCCCAGCGGATAATATGCCGCCATCCAGAATATTAAGTGCCCGGCATCAATTTATTGCGGCGAGCCCGGCGTTCTGCCCGCAGACGCGACCGGCGGCGAACCTCGCTCGGTTTTTCGTAATACTCGCGGCGGCGCATTTCCTTCTTGATTCCACTGCGCTCCACCAACTTGCGGAAGCGGCGGACGGCTTCCTGAATGCTCTCTCGGTCGCGGACAACAAGCTTAACCATCGTGCCTCCAGAACGAACTCGCCATAGCCAAAATCTCCTTGGTTGGAAAAGTGATAAGCTCGCAAGCTTACCTGATATCGGCCATTGCTGTCCAGGGACACAGGCCGCTAGCAACGACATTTCCGGCAAATCTTCTCAATTAGAATCGTAGACCGGAACAAGCGGTACGCCGCGCAGTTCCGGCATGACCCGCAGCACCCGCCGGAACTGCGGAGTACCTTGTTCCGGCCTACTCTTATCGCCGGCAACTCGGGCAAACCTGCTGATACCGGCTAATGCCCTGGCGGGACTGCTTCACAATCATCGGCGTGCCGCAATGCGGGCAATAGTCATCGCCCGAGAGTTGGCCACCCGCTTCGATCTTCCCTTGGCACTTCGCGCACAAGTCCTGATCGGGAAACAACTCCAGCCGTTCAGCGGGAATCACCGTGCCACAGTTCGCGCAGGGCTTGCCGACTTCCCACCCATCTTGATTGGGTTCGACGGCCTCCGCGGCAAAGCCCACGCGGTTGCAACTGGGGCAGCGCAAGTCCGGCTTTTTGATCCGAGCCAGTTCCAGCATCAGGTCCAGATCAGCCTGCTCTTCCCGCTTAATCATCCCCAGCCGTCGCAACCGGCTATCTAGCTCCACGACCGTCCCATCCTCCTGCCAGGAGCAGTAAGGGCAGAACCAGCGGATGATGGATCGGGAAGACGCCATAATCGGTTCTCAACCTCCCGTAGGATGGGCACTCTTGCCCGTCTTCCCGCCCGTCTTTGGACGCGACGCGCAAGAGTGCCCATCCTACAGATATTTCTCGCGGCTTTCCCAAGATCGTCTCTCTACCGGCGAATAAGCAGTTTGAGGGCGAGAGTAAGGGAACAGGAGAAGTCGCATGTTTGGTAATCCCGATTGGTTTAAACCCAAAACGCTCGGCTGGGGGCTGACTCCGACCCGTTGGCAAGGCTGGGCCTATACGCTCGCCTGGATCAGTGTGATCGGCGTGCCGTTTGTCCTGCTGTTGATGCGCGCGCAACCGGCCGAGTCATTTGCCTGGCTAACGGTGACGATGGGGGCCTTGATCTACGACGTCCGCGACATCCGGCGGAAGATGCAACGGGCCACGTTCAGCAGCACCGCCGCCATCCCGACGGCCACCGCTATCGAGAAAGACGTGTTCTATATCGGAGATTCCCAGGCGGGCAAAGCGCCGCTGGCTACCCGCAACTACGCCTTGCAGTTGAAAAAGTAACCGCGACATCCTGCTCCAATCTTGAATTGAATCCCAGGCCCTGTCACTTCGACAGGGCCTGTTTTCGTTATTCGTGCCGAGAAGTCTCAATTTGGCACCTCGCTGCTGCCGATTCATCTCTGTTATCCGCTGGTGATTGCGTTCCACTGAGTTGGCAGCTTGAGAATGTCGGCGGCCCGGTTTTTGTGCTGGGCTGCGGTTTTGTGATTTCCCCCTCCAGATCGAGTGGAACGGATGCCCGCCCTTTATTCGCCTTCGGCCCTGTCTGCAGTGGTCGCCTCACCAGCCCACGCCGAGAACATGTTGGCCGCCTGCTATCCCGGCAGCATGGCCCCGCACTTCCGCGTGCAAACCCTCTCGGGCGATGCCCTGCCGCAATGGAAATTGGCCGCCAGTTTTGCGGACTTGAAGCTCGCCCAGATTTGCCTCGACCGGCTGCGGCGACAAGGGCAGGCAGCCCGGTTGATTGCGTATCGACGCGTGCCGACGGCTGCGTAGATCAACGTGCCACTGGCAAGGAAGTCGCGCCGTAAAACTTCTTCGGCAACATGAGGTCATCGCGACTGACGGCCAGTGCCGAGCGGAGTTGCGGCCCAGCACTGGCCGGAAGACTCGGCGGCGTTGCTCGAGACAACCGATGTCGCTCGCTCGTCTTCCTTGCCAGTGGCACACCAACTTCAATTACCGAACATTCTCATCGAGCTGCGCACTCGCCGGCGGGACGTTGCCGGGGCGGTACTTTTCCTTCAACTCACGCGTCGAAAATTTCATCCAGCCGCCGATCAGCACCAAGATTACAGCCAGCGTCAGATTGATGTTGAGCACCAGCGCTGCATTGGCTTGCACCTTCTTCGCCAAGCTGGTCTTGCCCATTAAGAGTGCCGCCAGCACGAAGATCGGGAGCGCGAGCACCAGCTTGATCCCGCCAAGCCTGCTGTAACTCAAATCGCCGGGAACTTCATATTCGTAGCGCGCTGCCAAGCCTAAATTCGCAATACCGCTGATCAGCAACATGCCGGATGCAATCCCCACAACCATTGCCCAGCGCGAACGAACGCCATCGTGAATCGGCGCTCGCTGGTCCTTATCGAGCGATTGCAACGTGGGCAGCAGCGCCAGCCGCATGAAGATGGTGCCGCCCATGAGCGTGATCGCGCCCAGGATGTGCAAGTAGCGGAGACCAAGGTTGACGAAGAACAGCGAGTCGTCCATAGAGGCCAATCAATATCGTTGTGCGATGAAGTTCATTCCGAATGACTTCGCCCAGCGTAGGCGGCAGGGGCCCAGTTGTCCACGGGCGACCATCCTGACCCCCTCTCCTCGGTACTCGCGGTACTCCGCGGATCGACAGGGAGAGGGATGGGGTGAGGGGCCAGACCCGCAGTAGGAGTCAACTATTATCGAGCGGCTCACCTGGATCAACGCGATGGCTTGCGTCTTCTCGCGGCTCACGCTCAATTTCCCTGCTTGACCCAAGCGGTATCGATCTGCCGATTTTCGTTGGTGATTACCACCTTAGAGAACTTGCCCTCTTGATGCACCGTAAGCGTCGTGGCCAGCGTCTTCTCGCCGAAGGAAATTTCGGTTTTCACGATTTGAAATCCCGCGGGCAACTTGACCGCGTGAATCAGCTTCTCATATTCGACGCGATCTAGCTTCTCAATTCGATTGTCAGGTCCGCAGCCTGCGAACACGAGTGCCGCGAGGAGCAGG
>JAYTUF010000522.1:0-1570 GCA_043744755.1 Anatilimnocola sp. | reverse complement strand
TGAATCGACCGAATTGTTTCGACGATGAATTGAGCCGCAAAACATTAACAGCATTCCGCCGATTAGTGTCATGGCGTAGCGGAATTCGTAAGAATTCCGTCTTGAATCGTCGGAATTCTGGTTCATCCGACTAATGCGTACTTGGTCTCATGCAGTTGATATAGTTTCAGCGTAAAGAATTCGCTGTCGCGCAGGCCATAGTGTTGGCGCTGCATGGTTTTGATCTTGTTGTTGGTCCCTTCCAGCGGGCCGGTGGAGATCGGGTAATCATACCAAGCGAGAATGCCGTGCTGATGTTTCAACAACAGCCGGGCAAAGTCCTGTAAGACGCGCACGCCGGATTCCATCGCTTGATGATACCAGTCGAGCAGCTTCATCTTCGCGGCCCACTTGCCGAGTTGCTTCCAGATTTGCCGCAGGTCTTCCTTGAGGTAATACGCCGTCGCCAACGACTCGTTGAGCCGCAGCGCCTCCCTCAAGCGCTTTGGCTCGCCCTTGGTCGGATCGAGATTCTCGGGCGTCTTCAGCAGCAGCCAGCGCGTTCCCTTGAGCACATCCTTGTGGAGCTTGTCGACCGCCTGGCGGTGCAGTTCGCGGCGCAACTGGGTGAGCTTCTCGTTCATCAGCTTCACCACGTGGAAGTGATCGAAGACCAGCGTGGCTTTGGGCAAGTGACGCTCGACCGCGCTGATATACGCTCGCGACATGTCGATCGCCACCGCCTGCACCTTAGCCCGCGCGGCCCGCAGCCGACGCCAAAACGGCAGCAAACTCTCGGCTTTTTTGCCCTGGCCGACGAACAGGATCGCCCCGCTTTGCAGATCGAGCACGAGCGTGATGAAGCGGTAGCCGCGGCCGATGCAGATTTCATCAATGGCGATCTGGCGGACCTTCTTCAGCTTCGGCCTGGCATAACGCCGCCGCAGGTTGCGCTTCTGAATGTCCTTGACGATGTCCCAGCTCACACCCAGGTGCTCAGCCACGAACTGGATCGTCGTGCAGCGCGACAGTTCCAGCACGTACCGCTCGAAGGCCCGCGTGTAGGTTCGTTTGGGCTCGGCCAGGCCATGGTCGATCTGCCGGACCAGCCCACAGTCGCGGCACTCCACCCGCGGCAGCGTGGCGATGACCCAGGTGCAATCGCTGCCCACGGGCAGGTTGCGAAAACAGCGGACCGACTCGCCGCGGCGAATCACGTTGCGGCTGCGGCAGGCGGAGCAGCACACGCGGTGCTCGTGCGGCTGAACGTGCAGCAGCAACCGGTGCTCCTCCACTTCCGTCTTCACCAGGCTATAGCCCTTCACCCGAAACACCTGATACAACAACTTCGAGGACATGCGGACAACTCCTAAAACGAGTCTGGTAACCCGTATTAGGAAACCGCATGTCCTCTTTCATATCAAGCCGGCGCATGCGTCAGTCGGAAGAACCCTATTTCTAGCCCGACTTACGCCTTCTCAGAGGACGGAGTTGATCGGCGAGCTACATGACATCCAACACCGCAAGTGTTTTATTTGCGAAGAAGACATTGATCTCGTTCTTCACAGGGACGGCCTAGACATTGACCATG
>JAYTUF010000521.1:0-6008 GCA_043744755.1 Anatilimnocola sp. | reverse complement strand
CGCTAGGGAAGAAATCGGTCCCCGTCATTTTGCTGCACGGCTGGGATGGCCAACGCGGCGATATGGAAGGGTTGGCCCTGCGGCTGCAGTCGTTGGGTCATGCTTGCTTGACGTTGGACCTGCGCGGGCATGGCCAGAGCATGAAGATCAAAGTGACCGAGAAGGGAGCGTTCGTCTTCAAGGATCTGGAGCGGGACACATTCCGACTCCGCGAGTTGGAGAGTATGTCGTTCGACATCGAAACCGCGAAAAAGTTTCTGCTCGAAAAGAACAACGCGGGGGAATGCAATATCGAGGCGCTCGCCATTGTGGCCTGTGATGTCAGCTGCCTGGCGGCCATGAAGTGGTCGATCTTGGATTGGTCGGCGCCCATTCTGCCCGCGTTCAAGCAGGGCCAGGATGTTAAGGCCCTGGTTCTGCTTTCGCCCGTCAACACTCACAAGGGACTTAATGGCGTGGACTTCATTTCCAATCAAGTCACGCGCAAGGTACTGGCCGTGATGCTCGTCGCAGGGAACGGGGAACCCAAGTCACTGGCGGAAGTGAAGCGGCTGAATTCCAAATTGCAGCAGTTTCATCCCAAGCCAACTGGGGATGAGGCCCTGGATAAGAAGTCGCTTGACTTGTTCATCGTGACGCCGGACACGGAACTGCAAGGCTCGAAGTTGCTCAGCCGGGCGCTGCCGGTGGCGAACAACATCGCTAACTTTTTAAATCTGAGGCTGGTCGAACGGCAAGATCAATACCAGTGGAGTGATCGCAAAAATCCGCTGTAACCAAAATCGACGCAGGCTCGGCAGGAGCCTCGCCCTCCCAAACTCGCCCTCCCAAGCTGATTGAAACTGATCGTCCGTGGCGGTATGCTGCGGATAGTTCTGAACAGTCCTTTCCCCGATTGTCGGGCCTGGCTTGGCTCACAATTGTCCGTTCACTTTGCGGAGCTTCGCAGCATGAGTCAATCATTTGAAGAAAAGTCCGCTGTTGCAGCGGTCACCGGATCTCGGCGTGATTTCATCCGGCAGTCGGGTTTGCTGGTGGCTGGCGGTGCCATTGCCGGTCAACTTGCAGTTTCGCGTTCGGCCCACGCCGCGGGGAGCGATACGATCAAGATCGGCCTCGTCGGCTGCGGCGGGCGTGGGACGGGCGCCGCGATTCAGGCGATGAACACTTCGGGCGGCGATGTGAAGCTCACCGCGCTCGCGGACGTGACGGAAGATCGCGTGCAGGTTGCATTTCGCACGATCAAAGGGAAGCACAACGACAAAGTCGATGTCCCCAAGGAAAAGATGTTCGTCGGCCTGGATGGCTACGAGAAGCTGCTTGGCACCGATTGTGACATGGTCATTCTGGCCACGCCCCCCGGCTTCCGCCCCATTCATTTCGAGGCTGCGGTCAAGGCCGGCAAACACGTCTTCATGGAGAAGCCGGTCGCGGCTGATATCTACGGCGTGAACCAGGTGTTGAAGGCGACGGAAGAAGCCAAGAAAAAGAACCTGGCCGTGGCCGTTGGTCTGCAACGCCGCCACGAACGGAAGTACATGGAGACGGTCAGCAAGATTCAAGAAGGCGCCATCGGCGATATTGTGCTGGCCCGCGCGTATTGGAACGGCTCGCGCCCCTGGCTGCGTCAGCGGCAGGAAGGGATGACTGAGCTGCAGTTCCAGATCAGCAACTGGTACTACTTCAACTGGCTCAGCGGCGACCACATCAACGAACAGCACATTCACAACCTGGATGTGATCAACTGGATCAAAAATGGCTATCCCGTTAGCGCTCAGGGCATGGGCGGCCTCGTGAATCAGGCCGAAGTGAAGTACGGCGAAATCTTCGACCATCACTTCATTGAATATGTGTATGCCGACGGCACCATCATGTACAGCCAATGCCGTCATCAGCCGGGCTGCTGGAATTCGGTCGCCGAATATGTGCATGGCACGAAGGGCCGCGCCGATGTGAGCGGCTCGAAGATCTACGACGAAGCGGGCAAAGTGCTGCACGATTTCGGCAAGCTCGGCGGCGATGGCCACCAGCAAGAACATCACGATTTATTTGCTGATCTGCGAGCGGGCCGCGTACCCAACGAAGGGGAATGGGGCGCTAAGAGCACGATGACCGCGATCCTTGGCCGGATGGCAACCTATTCCGGCCAGGTCGTGCGGTGGGACGATGCTCTCAAGTCGAACTCGCAGTTGGCCGACTACAAAAAGCTACTAACCTTCAAGGACGAAGCGCCCGTCAAGCCCTTGGCCGATGGCACCTATCAACAACCGGTGCCCGGGAAAACGAAAGTAGTTTAGCGTGCCTCCGGGCAGTTTGGGAGGGCGAGGCTCCCGCCGCGCCGTTATGGTGGAAATTTGTGGGCCGCCGGCTATTTCATTCGACCGGGGCGGCTCGGCAGGAGCCTCGCCCTCCCAAGTGAGCGCTTATGTCACGCATCGTGCTGGCCATGTCAGGAGGGGTCGACAGCAGTGTCGCCGCTTACCTGCTGCGCGAGGCGGGGCACGAAGTGATCGGCGTCTTCATGCGGCATGGGGAGGAGGCGCTCGAAGCTTGCAAGACCGATGCCTCCCCCGGGTTCTCGCTGCCGATCTTCAATCCGCGCGCGGATCACAAGCAAGGTTGCTGCAGTTCCAGCGATGCCGAAGATGCTCGCCGCGTGGCCGATCGGCTGGACATTCCATTTTATGCTTTGAATCTCAAGGCCGAGTTCAAGCAGATCATCGACTACTTCATTGATGAATACACCCGCGGCCGCACGCCGAACCCCTGCGTGCAGTGCAACAACTGGCTGAAGTTCGGCAAGCTGTTCGACTATGCGGATAGTGTTGATGCGGAGTTCGTTGCGACGGGCCATTACGCTCGCTTGATCTCGACGGCTGATGGCCCCGCGCTGTGCCGCGGCGTCGATGATGGCAAAGATCAATCGTATGTGCTGTTCGGCATCGAGCGTCGCCTGCTACCGCGGATGCTGCTACCGATCGGAGATTTCAAAAAGCCGCGGATTCGCGAGCTCGCAGCGAAGATTGGCCTGCGCGTGGCCGACAAGCGCGACAGTCAGGAGATTTGCTTCGTGACCAGCGGCAAGCACGACGAGTTTGTCCGCCAGCGGCGCCCGCAGCACGATACGTCCGGCGAGATCGTGACGACGGCCGGCAAAGTCGTCGGCCGGCATCCCGGCATCGAGGGTTTTACTATTGGCCAGCGAAAGGGCCTGGGCGTGGCGATGGGCGAGCCGTATTTCGTTGTCCGCATCGAACCGGAGGCGAGGCGCGTCGTGATCGGTCAGCAGCATGAGCTGGCTCGCACCGAACTCACCGCCGATGCTTGCAACTGGCATGCGAATCCGCCTGCAGGCGAGTTCCGCTGCTCAGCCAAGATTCGCTACAACAGCCCGCCCGCGGCAGCCGTGGCCGAAGTGCTGCCCGACAATCGGCTGCGGGTGATCTTCGACGAACCGCGGCACGGAGTTTCACCGGGACAAGCGGTGGTCTGCTACGACGGCGATCGCGTGCTCGGTGGCGGGTGGATCGAGAGTAACTAAGCAACGTAAGATGGGCACTCTTGCCCGTCGGACGGGCAAGAGTGCCCAAGAGTGCCCATCTTACAAGTCATCTGGCATGATTCTCGATCGCTTGCTACAGTCCGCCTGCTGGCAGCGAGTCCGTCCGCAATTGTCTCGCCAAGGAAGGCGTCAGGAATATGAAGACCGCGAATCAACCGCCCCGGCCCCTGTGCGTCGCCATCATCGCCCACAATGCCGCGGCGCTGGTGCATGATACGCTCGAAAGCGTCCGCGATCTGGCCGCCGAGATCGTCGTGCTCGATACCGGCTCGACCGACACCACGCCCGAAGCGGCCTCGCTCGGCGGCGCCCGCGTCGTGCGTCATTTGTGGGACGACAATTTTTCCGCTGCCCGCAACGCGCTGCTGCCGCACGTTCGTTCGCCGTGGATCTTGTGGCTGGACGCGGGCGAGACGATTTTGCCCGACGATGTCACGCTGCTGCGGCAGTTCGTTCAGCAATATGCCGACGATGGCCAGGCCTACTACCTGCGAATCGCCACGCCGCCCGCCGCGGGACAGATCGGCGGGGAGCAAATTGCCCGGCTGCGGTTGCATCCCAATCGGCCGGGCTTGATCTTCCACGGCCGCGTCCGCGAATCGCTGCAGCGCTCGCTCAGCGCGTTCAACATCGAAGCGGAGCATCTGCCGCTGACCATTCACCGCGGCGAGCAAGAGCATGACCCTGCAGTGAAAGCTGAGCGTGCCCGCAGGAACATCCGCCTGGCCGATTTGCAGATCGCCCAGCGCGGCCCGAATGCGGACCTGCACAACTGCTTGGGCGAAGCCTTTCAAGCCATCAACGACTCGGTGCGAGCGATCCAAAATTACCAGCGGGCTCAGGACCTCGCCGCTGCCGGCTCGACCGAAATGCTGGAAGCCTATTACGGCCTGCTCACCTGTCTGACTGGTCCCGATTCCACGACCGAACAAATGCAACTCTGTCTCGCCGCGCTAGACGTCTTCCCGCTCGATGCTCAACTCCTCTGCGCACTGGGCGGCTACCTGCAGAGCACAGAGCGAATCGAACTCGCCATCCGCGCATTCACGCTCGGCGCTGAGCATGGCCAGATCAATGCGCAGCTCTGGCATCTGCCGGAGATTCGCGAGATCGCCACGTCCTGCCAGGCGCAATTGCTGCAGCAGAACGATCAGTTGGAGGCCGCAGTGCTCGCGCTCGATCAAGGGCTCGCCCGGTATCCGCATTCGCAGCGGTTAATTACTCAGCGCAAGAAGCTGCTCGCGACGACGCAGGTTGCGACCAAGGAGTCTGAGAACATCCGCGTCGATGAATCGGCCGCGATCAACCCGCTCGTGCAACGGCCCCGCGCAACGCGGGCGTCTGTTAAACCTCGTGGGGCGAGTTTCTAACTTGCCAGTCGGTTCGCCGCACGGGCAAGATAGAATCTTGCCCCACAGGTCTTACTGCGGCGCATCGATGGCGTGCTTGACCAGGTCTTCGAGATCGACGAACTCCAGCGCCGAGATATGCGTGGCGGCGAGGACCACGGGGGGCGCCGCGCCCGCTTCCAGAGCTTCTTTCCAGCGTTCGACGCACAAGCACCAGCAGGTATCGGGCTGCAAACCGGGGAAGTGGTAGTCCGGATTGGGCGTCGAGAGGTCGTTCCCCGCGTCGAACGAAAACTCCAAAAAGTCCTCGGTCATCTGAGCGCAGACCAAATGCAGGCCGTGATCGTCGACGCCCGTTTCGCACTTGCCGGTGCGAAAAAAGCCAGTGCGAGGCGTCATGCAGCAAACTTGCAGAGGTCCGCCGAGAACGTTTTTGGGGCCCGCCATGAAAGCGACACTTCCTTGAAAATCTGAAGGCAAAAGCAAAGCCGGCTGATAATCATCAGCCGGCTCGTGAGCGTTCGTATTCGTTCGCAGTGACTAATTCCACCACGGGCTTTCGGCAGTGGCTTTGGCTTTGGAGCGGGTTTCGCCGACGGCTGCTCGCACTTCGGTCTTATCGGCCACTTCCCACGAGTTGATCGAGACGCCGCCGGAGGCAGTGATGATCCAGTTGCTGTCCCGCTTGAGCGTGCTGCTTTGCGTCGCCACGTGTTTCGGAGCGGCCCAAGATTCCAGCGGGACTTTGCCGTTGGGCGAGGTCAGTTCCGGCAGTTCGCAATGGGCTTTGGCGGCCAGACCTTCTTTGCTGAACAGCGCGGCGATCACACACATATCCATGATGTTTCGCAGATCGCCAAAAACCGTTTCCTTGGCGGCCAACTCTTCGTACTTGGCGGTGAATTGATCGCTCCACTTCTGGGCGGCCGGACTGGTCTTACCGGAACCCTTCACGGTGCCGGCGCCGTTATCGACGAATTCGTCTTCGGTCATCACCTTCACGCCCGTGCCGCGGAGTTCCCAAGCCAGACCATCTTCGCTGCGGCCCAGTGGTTCGTAATTGCAGGCCATCCACCAGCGGGGCATCATGTTGTCGA
>JAYTUF010000520.1:0-6016 GCA_043744755.1 Anatilimnocola sp. | reverse complement strand
CCTGTTCTTGATAGACCATCACGCCGTGCGTTTCGGCGAGAATCTTTTCGCAGACGGGGTGGATGTAGCTGGCCTGTTGCCGGCCGTTCTTCACTTCGACGTAATCGCGGACCATGCCCCCTTCGAGCGGACCGGGACGGTAGAGGGCGTTGGTAGCGATGATATCGCGGAAGTGGTCCGGCTTCATCTTCTGCAGCAGGTCGCGAATGCCGCCGCTTTCCAGTTGGAATATGCCCTTCGTTTCGCCGCGCTGCAGCAGGGCGAACGTCTTTTTGTCATCCAGCGGAAACTTGTACGGATCAACCGTCTTGCCCGTCGTCTGCTGTATGATCTCGACGGCTTTGCTGAGGATGGTCAAGTTCCGCAGGCCGAGGAAGTCCATCTTCAACAGGCCCGCGGCTTCGACATCGCCCATCGACCACTGCGTGATGATGTCGTTCTTGCCGCTGACTTTGCCGAGTGGCACATACTCGGTCAACGGCTTGTCGGCGATCACCACCGCGGCTGCGTGGGTGCCGATGTTGCGCGCGAGGCCTTCGATCTTCTTGGCGAGGTTCAGCACTTCGCGAATCTCGGCATCGGTCGTGTAGAGGTGCTTCAACTCCTCGGCTTGCTCGATGGCTTCCTCTAGCGAAATGTGCAATGTGTCAGGCACCAGCGCGGTGAGCTTGTTGACGCGCTCGACGGGCAAACCTAGCACACGGCCGACGTCCTTGATCGCGGCGCGGGCTTGCAGCGTGCCGAAGGTGCCGATCTGGGCGACATTAGCTTCGCCGTATTTCTCTTTCACATAATTGATGATCAGCCCGCGGCGTTCTTTGCAAAAATCGATGTCGATATCGGGCGCTTCCTTGCGATTCAGATCCAGGAACCGCTCGAACAGCAGATCGTATTTAATGGGGCAAACGTGGCTCAAGTACAGCGCATAGCAAACCAATGCGCCGACGCCGCTCCCTCTCGCGGTGGCCGGAATACCCTTGTCGCGAGCTTCACGCACGAAGTCCCAAACGATCAGGAAGTAATTCGGAAAGCCCAGCTTGTTGATCACGCCCAACTCGCGATCGAGCCGCTGCATCACGACATCCGCGAGCACGCCGTCCTGCAGCATCTCCGGATCGTCCGAGTAGCGATCTTTCAATCCAATCAGGCACAGCTCGCGCAGGTATTCTTCCGTCGAACGCTCCGGCGGCAGCGCGTAAACGGGGAAGTGTCGCTTGCCTAATTCCAGATCGATGCACACCGTATCGGCAATTTCCTGGCTGCGGGCGACGGCGTCTTCCAGGCCCGGAAAGTGGGCATACATTTCTTCAGGCGGCCGCAGGTAGAACGAATCGTTCTCCATCTTCATGCGATTCGTATCAGTGCGGAACTTGCCGGTGTTCACGCAGAGCATTACGTCCTGGGCTTCGGCGTCTTCGCGATCGACGTAATGGGCATCGCTGGTGGCGACGAGCGGCAAGCCCATCCGCTTGGCAATCGCAACGGCCCCTTCGAGTTGAATCCGCTGCACATCGACGCCGTTGTTCATGATCTCGATGAAGTATCGATCGCCAAACAGCTTGCTGAACCAGGCCGCGGTTTCCATGGCGGCCTTAAACGCATCCTCGCCATCGCCGCCGCGGAGAATCGCGTTGCTGAACTCGCTCGACACGCAGCCGCTGAGGCAGATGATCCCCTCGCTGTGGGCCGCGAGAATCTCCTTGTCGATCCGCGGCTTGTAATAGAAGCCCTCGAGCATCGCAGCCGACGCGAGCTTGATCAGGTTCTTAAAGCCGACGCGATTCTGCGCGAGGAGCGTCAGGTGATAACTGGCTTCCTTGCTGTTGGCCGCGTCCTTCTTCTCAAAGCGACTGCCCGGCGCAATGTACGCTTCGTAGCCGAGAATCGGATTGATTCCCTTGGCTTTGGCTTTGTTGTAAAACTCGAGCGCCCCGTGCAAATTGCCGTGATCGGTGAGCGCCAATGCGTTCATCCCATGATCCTTCGCACGGCTGACTAGCTTGTCGATCGGCGAAGCGCCATCCAGCAGGCTGTAATGCGAATGGCAATGAAGATGCACGAAAGAGCGAGACATGCGAGGGCGTCCTTGCGGGGGAAGCGGGGATACGTAGCGAGCAGTTAGCTGGCAGCCTCTATTCTAAGGAATCGAACGGAGCACGCGAGGGGCGTGACCGATTGTCACATCTCCGTGTGCATA
This sequence comes from Anatilimnocola sp., assembly GCA_043744755.1. Classification (GTDB taxonomy): domain Bacteria; phylum Planctomycetota; class Planctomycetia; order Pirellulales; family Pirellulaceae; genus Anatilimnocola. Next base: position 3,819 of record JAYTUF010000520.1, on the reverse strand, counting down.
GTCATGATTCCTCGAAAGAACACTTTCGCTGACTGTTGGCAAATGCTCCAATTGACCTCGCTAAGTATCTCCTCCAGTTAACAGAAAATGTATTTACATGGACCCTCGCGTTAAAAACACGATTCGCGCCATGGGCATTGTTGCGGGGCTGGCTTCATTGCCGATGACCTGGATGACGTTGCATAACGCCCAGCTCCACGGCTTTGGCGGCGCCTTCGGCGGCATGACGCTCAATGTCACAGCGTTTAACGGTTCGTTGACGTTCCCGATCAAGGCACCGCTGTGGGCGCTTGTAGTTGCAGCTGTCGCCGCCAATGGCTTGCAATTCATGGCGAATTCCCGAACATTTGCAATTCCCAAGGCACTCGAATGGGCCGTAGCGATCTTCGCCTTGGCCTGGCTGCTGATCCCCATGTGCGTTGCACTCAGCAGCGGGAGAATCACGGTTGGATTGGGCTGGATACTTGGCGTCGTTTGCGCGTTCACACCGTTGGTCTGTTTATTGCTGCCGACGAATGCCTCCAGACCACATAATGACCCGTAACTCGCAGATGCTGCCTGAGCTACGGCAAGTCAAACCGCAGCGGGCCGGCCCGCAGGGCGTCAGCGTCGGGCGCGATTTCCGCGCCGAGCGTGGTCTCGGTGTTGTAAGCGGCGGGAACATCGTTGCCGGCGGTGGTGACTTCCACGCGATAGTAGCCTGGGGCAAGACCGGGTGGCTTATCTTCCGTTTGCGGAGCGCTGGGCATCACAAAGCCTTGCGCATTCGTCTTGCCTGTGGCCGCTTGCAAGGCGGCTCCCAAAAACGACTCAGGGACGAACCGGACTTCGGCATCCGCCAGGGGGGCACCACGGCGCGTCACTGTGCAGGCGACCGACATCCGGCCCACTCTGGATTTCGCCCAGGCTGCAATCCGCTGGTCGATTTCGGCTGCGGAGAGTTTGCCATCCCCGTTCGCATCCGCTTGCTTGAGCGCCGCCTTCAAACCGGGTGCCTTTTGCAATTCTTGTTCATTCAGCAGGCCATCTTTGTCAACGTCATGCGCCGAGATCGCCGCAGCGCTCGAATTGCTCGCAGGAGCCTCGGGAATAACGCGAGAGGGTGCTTTCGCGCAACCGGCGAAACACAAAATGATTGTCAGCAAACAGAATTCAATTGCAATTTTCATGGAGCATCTTACGTGGGAAAAGCCAGATTCCTTAGCCTCCGGCTTCAGCCGGTGGTCTAAGTCTACAAATGTTCCCGGCTTTAGCCATTCGAACTCGTTACCTGAATGGCTAAAGCCGGTCGTTCGGTTTTCGTGTTCCACCGACTGAAGCCGGTGGCTAAGAATATGCAACATCAATGCTGTTGGAAACTTCGTTAGGGCAAAATGGAAATCGTCTCGCATCGTCGTGGCTGCGAAGCTCAATACTTACTACCATCCAGCACATTACCATCCGACTTGTGACACAGGTTGGTATGGGTCGCCAGGTCAATGCTGAACATCACATGGCGGACCGAGCCGTCGCAAAACGCCATGTTCGCGCCGGCCGGGTGCGGGCCGCCGAACGAGAGCCAATCGGACAGGCCCTTGCGGTCGCGGACCAGGCCGTTGCCGCTCCAGCGTTGCCAATCCCAATCAAAGCCCGCATAAATGGGATTGTTGTCGGTCCCTTCGACACTGTTGGTGTAATTGTCGGCGTTGAGATACTTTTCTCCAATGACATAGGTATGCGACGTGCCGTCCGTGATTTCGCCGAGCTTGATGGCGCTCAGTGAATAGATGACTCCCGTGCCGATGTTGTTGTAGTCTGGATAGGCAAAACCGGCCACTTCGGTAAACGCCGGGTCTCCTGTACCGGGTGCATTCCACCAGGCCCCTTGATCGGTCCCGGAATTCGCGGCGTAGTCGCTGCGGGCGGCATGCGAGACGGGGTCGGAGTTGCAAGTGTCATACGCATTGACTAACGCCCGCGCCGGGCGGCGCGTGGGACAATAAAAAATCGTGAGCGGGTTGCTGCCGCGGCGTTTGAACTCCGGCCGTTTCCCCGCCACGCTCATCCCTATTCCCAGGTCGAACATCGGCTTCTGTTCGATAAAGGGCAGCAACGTAAACGACCAACCTCCCGGCTGGCGATGATTGAAGCCCCGGTCGGGATCGCCCGACCAGTACCAACTCCACCCGCCGGTCGGCAAATGCTTGTGCGTGTCTTCGTGTAACAAGCACCCCAGCGAGAGTTGCTTGAGATGGTTCGCACATTGCACCCGGCGGGCCGATTCGCGCGCCGCCTGCACGGCCGGCAACAACAAGGCCACCAGGACGCTAATGATCGCGATCACGACCAATAGTTCCACGAGCGTGAAACCGGGCTTCGTGATCGGCAATCGCGCGGAAGTATGAGAGCGCACGGGTGCTGTCCGTTGAGTGGAGGAAACTAAAGAATGCTGCCCCGTCAGTGTAGTTACGCGGGTGGGTAAGGGTCCATAGCCGGGTTGTTGAGCCACCGGCTTTAAGCCGGTGGCTCCTCGACAAAGGTTCTCACTTTCCGACTCCCGACTCCTGATCCCCCGCCTCGCCCGTCTTCAGCCGCCGCGTTACCCAGCGATCGAGCGCGTTCGCAAAATCCCGCCGATCATTCGCCGTAAAATTCGTCGGGCCGCGCATGATTTCGCCGCTGCCGCGCATCTGGTCGATGAGGTTACGCATTGCGAGCCGTTGGCCGATGTTGGCTTCGGTGTGGAGTTCGCCGCGGGGGTCGAGGGCTTCGCCCCCTTTGGCGATGACGTCGGCCGCGAGGGGAATGTCGGCGGTGATGACGAGATCGCCCGGTTCGAGCAGCTCGACGATCTTGCGATCGGCGATGTTCGCGCCGCTGGGGACGAGCAGGCCGGAGATAAACGCCGACTTCGGCACGCGGACCGATTGATTAGCGACCAGCGTCATCTTGATCTGCCGCCGCTCGGCTGTGCGGAACAGCAGTTCCTTCACATCCACGGGGCAAGCATCGCCATCGATCCAGATTTGCATCCTTGTATTTTATCGATTCAAGGCAATTTGCAACGGGCAAACCCGTTCTTCAACCGGGAGGCCGCGGCGATATTTTTCGAGTAGCCGGCGCGATTGCTCGGCCAATTCACGGCGGACTTCGCGCCGCTCCCCTTTGATCCTCGCGATCTGCATCTCGTCATAGGCGGTTGTCTGATGCCGCAGCCAGGCGATGGTCGCCGCTTCGGCCCGCTGCTCGATGGGAATCCGCTCCGTCCGCGCGACCGTGCCGCTGCCGACCGGCGTGGCGTGGATGGCGATGGCGGTGGCTAGTTTCTCTGCGAGCGATTGATAGGCAGGCGCGAAGCGGAGGAATTGGAAAACCGCGCCGCGGAAGTCTTCGACATAGACCTGCTGTTTGACTTCCCGTCGCTGAGCATCCGCCGCTTTGCGTTTCGCATGTTTGGGGTCGGCGCGTTCAATGGAAAGTTGTTCGCGAATGGCGGCTACATTTGCGGACGAGCACCACAGGCCCTTGGAAAAAATCTTCCGGCCCCGCTTCTCTTGCATCGCCCACGTCGGTCCCGCGGCCTTCACACGACGCGTCAAAGCCGCATCTCCGGGCGGCAGCAATTCCCAATCGGCCGGCACTGGCAACACGTGAGCTTCCGCCGTAATCACCGTCCGCTCCGTTGGACCGGGCGCCACAATGCGATTCTGATTCGGCATCTCGTCAACCCTTCTTCCCTGCCTTAGGACCGGCGCATCAATTAGTGTCGGCAAACATGGGCTGTTTTGCTAGGCTGCTTCGCTGGGCGTTTTAGCAGGGGTTGTTGAATTACGAGGAGGC
>JAYTUF010000519.1:0-6019 GCA_043744755.1 Anatilimnocola sp. | reverse complement strand
CAATTTAACAAGTCGTGTTCAGGAGTTGGTCAGCAACTACCCAGAAGAGTGGTTATCGCTCGGCGGGTCGGGCGCGGGAGCGGTTACCGGGACAAGGGGAATCGAAGTCCCCTTGCGATTGTCCCACTCCCAAGCCACGCACCCCCCGGCATAGTTGTTATCAAGTTTCCATGAATATTATCACTAACTCGTTAAGAACTATGTCGTAAATCATGGCTTAATCCCAGGTTGCGCCGCCGGCCGATCAGCGAAAATCGGCGCTGGAATCGTTGTCAAGCAGCTAATTTCCGATCCCATGCACCGAGGCAAGTCGAATCCCCGAGCGGCGTTTTCAACACCCTTCCAAGGGCCACAAGTTTAGCCCATAATCGTTATCACTCAGGTCCTTGTGCCCGGTCAACGCTTAGATTTAGGGTAGCCACCGTCGCCAGACGGTGGGGAATTGACGCGGTATTTGCAAGTCCGCCCACGCTCTGGCGAGCGTGGCTACAGACAAGTTCCGCTACACTTTATGACAACCCCTTGCCATGAAAACCCTCCCGCCCACGAACCACGTTCCGCCGCCTTACGATGGACCTCCCAAGGAGGAAGTCCTGGCGGTGCGCCGGCAGTATTTGACGCCGGGATTGTTCCTGTACTATCGGGAGCCGCTGCTGCTCGCTGCTGGGCACATGCAGTATGTGTGGGATGAGACGGGCAAGCGGTATCTCGATGGCTTCGCGGGCATCGTGAGCGTTTCGGTTGGGCATTGCCATCCGGAGATTGTCGAACGGGTCCGGCAGCAGGTCGGCACGCTGCAACACACCACCACCATCTATCTTCATCCGACGATTGGCCAGCTTGCTCAGAACCTGGCTCAGCACATGCCGGAGGGGAGCGGACTGTCGGTCAGCTATTTCACGAACTCGGGAAGCGAAGCCAACGAGATTGCGCTCCTTTCCGCCCGTGAGTTCACCGGCCACGCGGACGTGATCAGTCTGCGGAATGCCTATCATGGCGGCACGCAGGGGGCGATGGGGCTGACGGCGCACAGCACTTGGAAGTTTCCAACGAGCCCGGTGGTGAACGTGAAGCACGCGACGCCGGGCTATTGTTATCGCTGTCCCTATGGACTGACGTATCCGTCGTGCGACTTGCGCTGCGCCCGCGATGTGGAACCACTGATCCGCCACGAAACGTCGGGTCAGGTGGCCTGTTTCATCGGCGAGCCGATTCAAGGCGTGGGCGGAGTGGTCACGCCGCCGCCGGAATATTTTTCCATCGTCTATGAAATCGTGCGGCGCTACGGCGGGTTGTGCATCGCCGACGAAGTGCAGACCGGCTTCGGCCGCACCGGCACCGCGTTTTGGGGCTTCGAGAACTGGGGCGTCACGCCCGACCTAGTCACCCTGGCCAAGGGGATCGGCAACGGTGCGCCGCTGGGCGCGTGCGTCACGCGGCCGGAGATCGCCGCCATGATGGCCCGCCGCATCCACTTCAACACCTTCGGCGGCAATCCGGTGAGCGTCACGCAGGGGCTAGCGACACTCGAGATCATCGATCGAGACCAGATTCAAAACAACGCGCGCGAGGTCGGCGGTCATTTGAAGGAGCGCTTGTTAGCACTAGCCGACAAGCAGCCGCTGATCGGCGAGGTGCGCGGGATGGGCCTGATGCTCGGTGTGGAACTGGTGCGCGACCGCGCGACGAAGGAACCCGCGACCAAAGAAACCGCCGACGTACTGGAGCTCTGCAAAGAGCGCGGCCTGCTGCTCGGCAAAGGGGGCCTGGTTGGGAACACGCTCCGGATCAAACCTCCCATGTGCATCACTCGCGACGACGCCGATTTCCTCGTTGACTGTCTCGCGGAAGTGCTGGAACTCGTCGCAAAGCGGAACTCATGAAATATCCACTCGTTCAAAATTATGTGAGCGGTCAGTTTGTTCCCTATGACGGAGAACATGCGGATGTGATCTCACCGCTTGATGGAGCGACGTTATCGCGCGTGCCGCTATCGGGAGCGGTGGAGGTGGCTGCCGCCGTCGAGGCCGCCCAGCGAGCGTTCGCAGGCTGGTCATCCGAAACGCTCAAGCAGCGCGCGCAAGTCGCCTATGCTTATCGCGAACAGCTCCGGCGGAATGTTGACGAGTTGGCCGGACTCATTCATGAGGAAAACGGCAAGACGCTCGACGAAGCTCGCGCGGAACTGGGCCGCTCCATCGAAGTTACCGAGTTCGCCTGTTCGCTGCCGCAACTGGCGACGGGCGAAGTGCTGGAAGTCAGCCGGGGTGTGGAGTGCAGAGTGGAGCGCTCGCCCCTTGGCGTTGTGGCCTCGGTGGCACCGTTTAATTTCCCCAGCATGGTGCCGCATTGGACCATCCCGATTGCCATCACGCTGGGGAACACGATGGTCTTCAAGCCATCCGAGAAAGTGCCCCTCTCCGCGGTGCGGACGGCTGAACTGCTCACCGCGGCCGGCTTGCCGCCGGGCGTCTTCAACGTCATTCACGGTGAGCGACCGGTGGTCGAAGCACTGTGCGACCATCCGCTCATCAAGGCGATTACGTTCGTCGGTTCCACGCCCGCTGCCAAGAGCGTCTACGTCCGCGCGACCAGCCAACTGAAACGGGCCCTGGCCCTCGGCGGCGCGAAGAATCATCTGATCGTGCTGCCCGATGCCGAAGTCCAGCCGACGGCCGTGAGCGTCGTTGCCTCGATGGCCGGCTGCGCCGGGCAGCGCTGCATGGCGTCGGCCACGCTGATTGCCGTCGGCGAAGTCGAGCACATCATCGACAAAATATGCCACGAAGCGCGCCGGCTTGTGCCCGGCCAGAATCTTGGCCCCGTGATTTCGGCCGCGGCCCGGTCGCGGATCGAACGCTGCATCGCCGAGGCGGAAGCCGCCGGAGCGAAAGTGCTGCTCGACGGTCGCGGCGTTAGCGTGCCGGGGCAGGAGCGGGGCTTCTACCTCGGTCCGACGGTGCTCGATCATGTGCGGCCCGAAATGAAGATCGCCCAGGAAGAAATCTTCGGCCCCGTGCTGGCGATCATTCGTTCTCGTGACCTGGATGGCGCGTTGGCCGTCGAAAACGCTTCCCCTTACGGCAACGCGGCCGTCATTTTCACGACCAGCGGCGGCCAAGCGCGGAAGCTCGCGCAGCGGGCCAGCGCCGGCATGATCGGCGTTAACGTCGGCGTGCCCGTGCCGGTCGAGCCGTTTGGCTTCGGCGGTTGGAACGATTCCCGCTTCGGTGCCGGCGACATCACCGGCAAGAGTTCGATCGACTTTTGGACGCAGTCGAAAAAGATCACTACGAGGTGGTAGGGACGCGCCGTGCCGCTGCTTCCACCGAGCCTACCCCCGTCATCACCCAATCGGAGATACGAGATGAAATACCTTTCCAGCACGACGCTGCTGATCTCTGTGTTCGCAGTTGGTGGGTTTGCCTTCGCCGACAATCTGTCACCACAAACGGCTGTCCTCGCGACGAGTTGCCAGCCGGACAACGGCGAAGCACCGCCGCGGAAGGTCTCGCCGGAAGGCCTCGCCTACCTGGAAGGGCGGCGTAAAAGTCCGCCCTTCGGCGCAACCAACTTTGATCTCAACGGATTGCGGGCCGGCATGGGCGCGCGCCGGGAGCCCGCCAATAAAGGCGTCAAACTCATTCGCGTGAAAGTCGGAGAGATTCCCTGTGAATGGGTGCTGGCGCCCGGAGCGGATTCCGAAGTGCGGCTCCTCTATCTGCACGGCGGCGGCTGGGTCTCAGGCTCGGGAGGAAACTACCTTCCACTGGCGGCCGACATCTCGGTGGCGGCCAAGTGTGCCGTGCTCCTGCCCGACTACAGGCTGGCGCCCGAGCATCCTTTCCCCGCAGGGCTGGATGATTGTGTCGCGGCTCACGACTGGCTGATCGCGAACGGGCCATCTGGCCCCAGCGCTGCCAAGGCAACCTTCATCGCCGGAGATTCAGCCGGCGGCAACCTGACTTTGGCCACGCTGCTGGCTTTGCGAGATCGCAAGCGGCCGCTCCCGGCGGGCGGAATCGCCATCTCGGCGGCCACGGATTTCACGCTGATGAGCGAGTCCCTGAAGACTGTCCCTGATCCCATCATTAGCGCGCGAACCATGCCCGAGTTTCGGGATCGCTACTTGGGGAAGACCGATCCCAGCAACCCGCTGGCGTCACCCGTCTTCGGCGACTACCGCGGCCTTCCTCCTTTGCTAATTCAGGTCGGCGAGCACGAAATGCTCCGCGACGATAGCGTCCGAGTGACGAAGAAGGCGCAAGCGGATGGGATCTCGGTGACGTTTGAAGTCTGGCGGGGCATGGTCCATGTTTTCCAGATTCGGGAGCTGCCAGAGTCACGGCAGGCCATTGAGCAGATCGCTGATTTCATGCGCTCAAAACTGCCTAAACCATAACCTGCGCCACATCGAAGGTGGGGGAGATCGACTTACGAATTGAAGTCGTTCGGTTGGGCTCTTTCCGAATTTGCGTTCGGCGAATCGGTGTCCGGCGGCAAGCCGCGCAAGATCAGTTCCACCCGTTGATGGCGGGATCGATATGTTGAGTTCGCGACCTGGTTTATCAACACGAACCAGCGCCGCACCGGTGAATTGCGACAGATGCGCGTTGAAAAACCCACCCCCTTTCTCAACACCCCTCCCCGTAAGAAGGGCAAGGGAAAGGTTGGTCCCTCGGTACACATCTCGCTCCGCCGAACTGAGTACCGACGATAACCGTTTTCACGCCTCTTTTCGCCGCGCCACGAGCGTTCCGAAGTCCAATGTCGGCAATAAGTTAGTGTCCTTTGTTGTTAACGTTATAACGAATGTTTGAACAACTCTGATAACAACTCCAACGGGTGGTGCGTCGTCCATCGCTCCGCCAATGCCTGAAGAACATAGCCAGCTGCTTCGTGCGGCGCGGTGGCTGGGGCTAATGCGTATCCGCCCGGCCCCAGGGAGTTTGCCATACGCTGAGCCCCAGCCAACCGACTCGATAACAGTCCCCGCAGCGCATTGCGGGGCCTCATTTGCTAACGCAAATTGCCAAAGATCGCTGCTAACATTTTACGCAGTTCGTGATTATGTGTAAATCATGTGTTAAGCCTTTTTTGGCAGGTTCGGGAAGGAACGGAGTTCCTTCCCCTGCCGCCAAGCGACCGTCCCCCTTAACCGTAGTCACCGGCTTTAGAGATTGTCCGGCTTTGTGTTTGCATAGTAATCGATCCCGGAGGGATCAAAGCATTTAGCCCCAGGTTGAGCGTAGCGATACCTGGGGTTCCCGAGGCATATTCCATCCCCGATCCCGGAGGGATCGCAGCATCAGGGCGCTGCGATCCCTCCGGGATCGGGGGATCATTTCTTCGTTTTCCCCGGGTATCGGCTAACGCCTCGACCCGGGGCTAATGGCTGCGAACCCTTCGGGTTCAAGGCAGTGCTCGTTCTATCGGGGAGAAAAGAAGCTCATCAATAACCCCCAGCGGGCGAAGTTCTCGGAATGCATCACCGCTGCCTGCGCTGAGGTCGGCTGCTCCCTGGCAGCCTTCGTCTCGATGCCCTACCCTGACTTTCCTGTGGTATGAAACCTGGCAGGGAGGTTGACGCTTGGCTGCCATCCGCCGAAGTGCAACGAATGACCACGATGGTTTGCCGCCACCCCGTCGTGCCAAAAGACTACTTGCAGTCCAACGGCAACCCAGACGTGTACCCAGTCCAGCACTGGCTCTGGCCAGTGCCACCCAATTCTGCACCCTCCCGCCATTGCCACCCCACCGCACGTGACAAGCCGCTCGATACTGATCGAGAAGTTTCGAATGGCTAGTGTTCGTGCGCAAGAGTTGCAATGTGAAATCGCGCGTGCGAGAATTTTCCTAAGTTCAATATCAGAGCAACGAGTTGCGCGCTTGACAGTGCCTGTTGAGCGTCTTATCTTATCGGGCGCAACCGGCCGCCCGCTCAGGTGCTAGCGGCCCGTTTTGCCCAGGATTCAGCCTGTTCGCACCACATGTTGTGAGATTCCAATCAGTAAAAATG
>JAYTUF010000518.1:0-6046 GCA_043744755.1 Anatilimnocola sp. | reverse complement strand
GCACAATCGCTGCAAATTGCCCCGCTTCTCTGCCCCGTAGCTTCGGTTCAAGTCATTCCACGCGAACCACCGATAGGCCTTAAACAGCGGCTCCAGCGGGGCACCGCGTGCGCTCGGGGAATTTTTGAGGCAGGTCCATGCGGCACTCGCTGGTCCAGGGAATGGCGCTGCTCGTTTGCCTCAGTGGGGCTTGGACTGCTGCTGCGCAAACCGATCCTGCTGCGAACCGGCCCGCTGTGACGAAGCCTGCCGCGCCCCTGTACATCACCGCCCAGCCCGATGTGATCATTCCCTTCAGCGTGCGTGCGGCCGACGCCCAGGGCCGGCCGCCCGCGAAGGTGCGGATCTATGTATCGCTGGATCAAGGCAGCACGTGGGACTTGTATCAAGAAGTGAAGCCCGCAGAAAAGGGCTTTCGTTTCCGCGCTAAACGAGATGCGGAATTCTGGTTCGCGACGCAAACGATCAACGCGGATGGCTCAGGCGACCGACCGGAAAACCGCAACGTGCAAATGAGGCTAGTTATCGATACCACCAAGCCCCGTTTGCAGATCATTCCACAGATCGATGTGTCCGGCAAAGTGAATTTGACTTGGACCGCGTCCGATCCGTTCCTGGCCGCGAACTCCGTGCGACTCGAATGGCAGGACCCCGCCGGTGGTAGCTGGCAGGAGATCATCGCGTCCGAGAAGCCAAATGCCTCGCGCGGCCAGATCGCCGCCCGCGCGGTCTTCACGCCGCCGGCCAGCCTGACGAAACTTGTCCTCCGCGGTGAAGCAGCCGATACTGCCGGGAACAAGACCGTCATCTCGCAGCAATTCGACCTTCAGCCTGCAGGCGAAGACGGCAAGACCGCGTTGCTCCCTTCGGCTCCCAACAGCGGCGCACTCGCGCAGCGGTGGACGCCGGAGCAGAATGATCCGTTCACGCGCCAACCACATGCCTCTGATCCCGCGCTTCCTCGTTCGCAACCCAATGCCGAACTCGCCGCGGTCGGGCCTTACAATTCGCTGCCGCCACCAACGGGCAATGCGCCGCAACAAGATGCGCCGCCGCAACTGGTTCGCAATCCGTATTCCTCGACAGCCGGAACGCCCGCCCGACCGGCGACGACCGGCGAACTGTTGCCACCACCCGCAAACCACTCGCAACAAGAATCGCCTTCGTTCAATGGTCCACCGAATCAGTATCAACCTCCGCGCGAATCACCGCGGCGCGATCCGATCATTAAGCCTGAACTAATCGACAGCGAGCCAAGCACGCCGCCGCGCCCCGTCGAAGCCATCGCGCCGCCGCAAGGTGCCCGGCCGCGGATGACCAGTGCCAAGCGCTTCAGCCTCGATTACGACGTCGAATCCATTGGTCCGGAAGGTGTCGCCGATGTGGAACTGTGGGGCACTGCCGACCGGGGTCAGACCTGGATCAAGTGGGGCACCGATCCCGATCGCGTCACCCCTTTCGAGGTCGAGGTCAGCAACGAAGCCATCTATGGCTTCCGCATTGTAATCGTTGGCCGCAATGGGCTCGCCAGCAACACGCCGCAGGCCGGTGATTCCGCCGATATTTGGGTCGGCGTTGATCTGGCAAAACCTCGCGCCCGCCTCACCGGCGCGACCATCGCCGGCGGTGAACAGGCCGGCAAGTTAGAAATCCGCTGGGAGGCCGCCGACGATCATTTCGGCACGCGGCCCATCACGCTTTCCGTCTCCGATCGCGCCGCCGGTCCCTTCACGCCCATCGCCGCCGGCCTGCCCAATACGGGTCGCTACTTTTGGGAATTCGATCCGCGAGTCCGCCGCCAACTCTTCCTCCGTCTCGAAGCCCAGGATGATGCCGGCAATCTGACCGTCGATCAACTCACGGATCCCATCAGCATCGAAGGCCTCGCCCCGAAGGGCCGCATCCGCGACCTGGCCCCCGCGGCGAATGCTCAACCGCAAGCCTTCCGCTCGCCGCTGTTTCGGTAAGGTATTTCCCCGCCGTAGAATTGTGGCATCAGTCCTGGATAAGCTTGATAAGCAGCGAACAGTGTGACGTAAGTTATCACAATCTCACGTGTACTTACATCACAACTGTTGAACAACTCATGCCATTTTTCAACGCGCACCCCCTGTGAAACCCGCGTGCGGCGCTCATTTGAGTCAAAAAACCCTAGGAGTTTTTCACCACTGGCCCCCGTTAGAGGGGAGGTGACTTACGTCGTTGGATACAACTCCAAGGGTGGGCGCCGCTCCTGCATGGGCGAAGTCAGACCTGCGCCATCGCCTGTCAGCCGTGATAACGCTTTTGCCTGAGATTTCCAACGTCCGAGTAAGTTTCACCTTTCGCCCCAACTTGTTTTCCCCGAAGCACTTCCAGAACATGTTATCGAACATTCATAACGCGTTATCGATAACGTTATTATGACATTGATAATAACTCATCCGGGTGGGATCGCAACAGGTTGCCCACGGAGTCGGCGCCCGGGTGAGTATTTACGAAGCAGGCAAAGCCGGCCAGAAAGAAGCGCTGCTGGGCACGCGCGAAATTGCCGTCGGTTTTGGATACGCCTCGGGCCAAGAGGCCGCCGCCCACTTCGGACTAGGGAAGGCAGAAAAGGTCGATATTGAAGTCCTGCTGCCGCATGGTAACGGGAAGCACTCAAAGCAAAACATCGCAGCGAATCAGCGAGTGACGTTGCCCTAAAGTCGTGGCCACAATCCTCCAGGTCTGTTCCACCCCCGTTCCGCGTTCCGTCACCGCCGTTTTGCACGTCTTGCCGGAACTGTGGAGTACCTGGTTCCGGCCTACTAGCTGGCTTTGAAGCAATTTCGGACAAAGTTCTTCGGGTAGACCTCAACGGTCGGAGGTGGGTTCTTGTTCCGCCCACGCCTGCAATATTCCTCGACATCCTCCTCCTGCGAGAGCAGAAACTTGAGAAAGCTGACGCCGTGGTAAACGCAAGTTTGCTGCACGCTCAATAGCACCAGGTAGTCCGTCAACCCCTGCTCTCCCATTTGGCCATCAGTGAATTGGCGAAAGTAAGCGAATGACTTAATTGCATGCTCGGCCGGATTGTTGTTCCAGGGGATTCCGTCGTAGTCCAGGAAGACAAACAGCTTCGCCTCGTTCTTGAGAAGGCGCATTCGGTACGCCTCGGCCACGTCAGATCGGAAGCCGCGGAGTTCCAGGGTGCGGAAGAACGCTGAGACTTCCGCTTTGTGTTGTTGCAAGTGCCGCTTGAACAACCCGTGTTTGTCGATGGTGGCAACGATGGATCGCAGCAGCTTGCCGAACCCCGTGGCCAGCTCCTTGAGTTCTCCGTCGAAGGCGTTCTCTAACAGATCCTTGTTGAAGTCTCGGATTAGATGGACGAGACATTTCTGCTGGGGGCAGTCGATAGAGTCGTAGCCGCTGTAGAAATCGGAGACGAGTACTCCCGTGAAGCCCTGGAGCAAGGGCTTGAGGAATGCAGCTTCCCGGCTTGGCTTGTACATGAACAAGACGTCCTCCAGATTTGCCATTACCCAGACGTACCCTTTATCATTTTGCAGATTGATCTCGGTCTCATCCGCGTGGAGTAACTTGCCACCCACAATCCTCGCGAGGATTCTGGCGCACGTTTTTTGATAGCGATGAGCCATCAGGGCCCGGATACCTTGAAGCTCTGCACGATTGACTCTCAGGCTGAAGCAATCCCGGAAAAGAACTTCAAGGTGGGAGAGATTAATGCGGTGTACGATGTGCTGGTAAATGGCCCAACTCTTTAAACCAGGCAAGTGCTTGTCCCTTCTTTTGAAATTTACAGGCGAGAACTTCATCCTGCAGTCCTGGCACCAATGCGTGGTGGACCTGCAACGAATTACCTGTCGCAGAATCCCTCCTGCGGTGACCTTCAAGTCAAAGGCCAACTTGCTTTGACGCCTATTGGTAAGTTGAGTGATCCGCTTTCCCCCACAGGTGGGACAAGAATCGTCGTTGATCGTGACAACTCGGGTGGCCTTCGGCCATGCGACTTTCGTGCATCGTTTCCGAGAAGCTTTTTTGACCACTTTGCTCGTACGTAGAAACACCTTGTCCCTTTGATAGTCGAAGTAAGCACAACTATTGACGTAATCGAAGTCTTGGAGGGTGAACTTTACTCGGCAGAATTCCCGGCGAATGGAGGGCCTTCCGACCTCATCCGCCCAGGCGATAGTTGATGAAGACGGGGCCGAAATTGCGCCCGCACTTCGGCTGCGCGCGGCGTCGCCAATGGTCTGAATGCACTCGGTCGTCTTTTTCAGCGCGGCACAGTCCTCGGCGTTGTAGGTAACCAGCTTGTTTTTCCAGACAGGATTCCCATCCTGCTCCCAGCGTGCTCGCCAGACCAGGCTCTGGAGCCCGGAACTTTTTTCGTCCTTCCATGTGCAACCGAGATACCGGCCTACGTCCTTCAATCCATTGGAAAAGGTCGGGAAATACACGCAGGAACGGAGTAAGGATAGGACGTTTACGGCCTTGTCCGATGCCCGGTCAACAAGCGCCGATCTCGTCACTACATTCCGCATCCGCCGTAGCAAGGCCTTCTCGTAAGCCCCATAGTGGAACAGTGAAAAGTCCTCGTATCCGGCCAGCAGGTCCAGGAAGGAATCAAAGATCTGCACTTCCTGATTTGGGTCATCCGCCCAGAACGAATGCATCGAATGGGAGTCACCCTCGACTACGAGGACGCCGAGCAGATATACGAAGCCGGCCCCTTCGACTCCTTCGGCATCGAAGAATAGTTGCACGGGCTTGCTGGGCAAGTCGGGCGTGCCGTAGACGTGGATCTTCTTCTCGCGAATGGCCAGTGCCTGCAAGGCGGGGTAGCGGTCGTGGTCCTGCCGCTTCACCCGATTGCTTCTCTTCCTGGCCCGGAAAGTGCAGGACAACTGCGTCAACGTAAAAATTCCCTTACGGTGATACCGCTTCAGTTCCTTCTCGCTTATTCCCCCGAGCAAACTGATGTCATCGGCCTGCTCCGCCTGCTTACGGCACTTCGGTCTGAACTCGCACACGTGGCAATGGTCGTTCAAGGCTAGCTTCGGCGGATCGCCCCCCGCTTGTAAGCTTTTCACCTCGTCGAGAACACGCTCCGCCTCTTGATAGAGCTTCGCGCTCAGCAGGACCTTGCATAGCAGGCCATCCGGACCTCCGGCTACCCAGCCGATGGCAGGTCGAACACCTTGTAATCGCGCGAGAACAAGGCCAACCACGGCCAACAGGAGTTTTTGCTGGCGGCCAATCTTATCGCCGTGATTATGGAGTACGGGAAGATAGTGATGGCTCCCGACCGTCGATGCTCCCTCGGTCCGCTTCAGAGCGTCGCATCGAATTGAAAGTAACTCGTCCTCAATGGTGGCGTCCGCCAATAGAGGTTTCCGTTGCATCAAGACCTCGACAGTGACTAACAAGCCGCGACACGCCTCTTCCTCACCGTACCGAGTGACAAGTTTGAGAAGGGCTTCCTCGCGCGACGCTCTCACCACCGCGTCGGTCATTACCTCATAGTCCGACTTGGTGCCGGTTTCGCCACGAAGCTCCAAGTATCCCTTGGTACGACACGCCAAATAGGCTTCCAGGATCTTTTTCGTGATTTTCATAACGGTGTCGCTCCTTTTCCGGCAGAGTGTGAGGCCGCCCATCTCGTCCCAACTTAATTGTACAAGCCTCGGTAGAGGGGCACTGACGTGAGGCGGTCGCACAACAGCGAGCAAGTGGCTTAACTTATCGAATGACGCCCTCCCGCGCGCGGTTGGAAACTCTTTCGCCCCATCTGGGGCTGAGGACGTCTTTGTTGCGCACAATTCCCATAGCTCACGCTGTGGGCTGGGCGTCTATCGCCGCTGCCGCGGCTTTCTTGGACCGCTGTAAGGAGGGCCAAGGCAATCCGCCGTTTGGCGGTAGCAATTTCCGGGTGAAAATATTGGAAAAACTTTCGGCGGAGTGACCTAACTAGTCACGAGGTAATCGTCTAATAGAGTGGCGTAGTTATTTGGCATCTCGGGTACGCCTTGAAAAGGTGTTGTTGATCTTATGGGTGTGA
>JAYTUF010000517.1:0-6054 GCA_043744755.1 Anatilimnocola sp. | reverse complement strand
CCGACCCCAGCTTTTCTCATGCAAACCGCCATCGCTCAGTTCCTGCGGTTTTTGTCGGTCGAACGGAACGCGGCCGATCTGACAATCAAGTCCTATCGCGAAGACTTGATCGCTCTCGACGAATATTTGGGCCAGGCTTATCAGCGCCCGGCTGATCCCGCCGAGATTACGCCGCTTGACCTGCGGGGCTATGTCTCGGCGATGCACGAAGCCGGCTATGCGAAGACGTCGATCTCCCGCCGCCTGGCATCGCTACGAACGTTCTTCAAATTCGCCCAACGCGAAGGTCTCGCCAGCAGCAATCCCGCCAAGCCGCTCCGCAATCCTAGGCGCGACCGCAAGCTGCCGCACTTCCTGTCGAACGACGAGATCGGTCAATTGCTCGAAGCGCCCCCCGCCAATCAGAAGTCAGGCTTGCGCGACCGGGCGATTCTGGAAACGACTTACTCTGCCGGCCTGCGGGTAAGCGAAGTCGTCGGCATGAACAGCGGCGACCTCGATCTGGTCGAGTCCATTGTCCGTATTCGTGGCAAGGGTCGCAAGGAACGGCTCGCTCCCCTCGGCTCATTCGCGATTGGCGCCTTGAAACGCTGGCTCAAAGAACGCGTGCTGGCACCGAAAGAAAAGCAAGGCCCGCTCGCGCCCATCTTCACCAACAAGTTCGGTCGCCGCCTGACCACCCGCAGCGTGGCCCGCATGTTAGAAAAGTACCTGAATCTCACCGGCCTCGATGGTCGCACAACGCCGCACACCCTCCGTCACAGCTTTGCCACTCACCTGCTCGACCGCGGTGCCGACATCCGCAGCGTGCAAGAACTTCTCGGTCATAAAAGCCTGGTGACCACGCAAATCTACACTCACGTCAGCACCGCCGGCCTCAAGGCTGCTTATGAACGTGCCCATCCGAGGGCGCGGCTTCAATAACCGCGGAAGCTCATTACCGCTGAATGAGATCCGCGTACTTCGCCCGAATCTTGCACGCTTTCGGTATCGCGGCGCCTTGAATATAAGGCTGATCGAGATGCTGGCGGGCGTAGTCCTGGTGATAGTCTTCGGCGGGAAAGAATTCGACGAGCGGTTCGAGCGATGTCACGATCGGTGACGGGAAATATTTCTCTTCATTCAGTTCCTTGATCTTCGCCGCCGCGGCCTGTTTCTCCGATTCATCCGCATAGAAAATGGCCGAGCGATACTGCGTGCCGGCATCCGCCCCTTGGCGGTTGAGCGTGGTGGGATCGTGCGCGTCGAAGAACACGCTCAGCAGTTTGTCGAGCGAGATTTGCGCCGGATCATAAGTCACGCGAATCACTTCCGCATGGCCCGTGTTCCCATCGCAGACACGCTTGTAATTGGCCGTCTCCTGGGCCCCGCCTGCATACCCGCTAGTCACATCGCTGACCCCTTGCAGTTGCTCGAACGCTGCTTCGGTACACCAGAAACAGCCACCGGCGAGCACGATGGTGGTCATAGTTTGATTCCTTTGGACATAGTGAGAGTGGCACTGGCAATGTAGCCGCGCCGACTGACTGCTCAGCGCCGGGCAAGTACTTCTTCCACAGGAGCGCTTGCGCAGCGAAGCAATAGACGTTGCACATCGCGTGCACGTTCGACGTTCGCTCTGGCATAGGCGAGATGTTCCGCGCTCGGGTCCTCTAAACGATAGTCGGCCCTGATTCGGTTGGTATTGAGCGTCGCCAATAGCCTGCCAGCCTCGAAGGCATCCGCAAAGCGGCTCGCCGTGAGCCAAACATGGGCATCGTGTTTGCCGCGTGCTACACCAGTGAGCCTGGCAATAAATCGAGCAGCGAGGTGGTACGCGCCGTAGTAGGCACGACTGGTAATTGATCTCACTTGCGGTGGAATTGCAGTGGGTTGAACAGCCAGTCGCGCGGCATAGTCGATGAACTCGTCAGGACTCATACCGGTACCACCGAGACTACGAAATCATTTATTGCTTCTCGGTGCGCCGCATCAAGACGATTGTACCACTGCGAGCTGCGATCGATGCAGTCTCTTATGCCACCAGCCCATTCTACGGTCAGGCAGTACCAAGATCGATCCGGATCGTCGGGGTCACTCAGGATCTCAACGTCCACCGGCGCACCCGGAAAGATCTCGCCGCAGAGCGCGACGGCGAATTTCATCGCCGGCGAGTCAGCAGGAACTAATAGGTGGGCGGGCGTCATTCCCGCTGGAGTCGCTGAAGCAAGACCTATTGTCGGATTAATGGGCAGATTCGGATTGGCAGCGCTTGTCGTGCTCATGATTGACTACTCCAAAGGCCGAGACTCATACGTCTTGAAATTCTAGTTCCCGACTTGCTCTGAATCGAGTTAGGTGCTTCGAGATGCCTGACTGCAACGCTTATTTCTACCTCACCAACTTTTTATACTTAAACCGGTGCGGCTCATCGGCGGCGATGCCGAGGCGTTCTTTGCGTTGTTCTTCGTAGGTGGCGAAGTTCCCTTCGCACCAGTGGACGTAGCTATCGCCTTCAAACGCGAGGATATGCGTGGCGATGCGGTCGAGGAACCAGCGATCGTGGCTGATGACGACCACGCAACCGACGTAGTTCAAGATCGCTTCTTCGAGGGCGCGGAGCGTGTCGATATCAAGATCGTTGGTCGGTTCGTCCAATAATAAGACGTTGGACCCGCGGCGCAGCAGTTTCGCCAGATGCACGCGGTTCCGTTCACCACCGGAGAGGATGCCAACTTTTTTCTCTTGATCGGGCCCTTTGAAATTGAACCGCGAGACGTAACCGCGGGCGTTCACCTTGCGGCCCCCCATTTCAAACGTATCGACGCCGCCGGAGATTTCTTCGTAGACAGTTTTGTTGTCGTCGAGAGAATCGCGCGATTGATCGACGTAGCCCAGTTCGACGGTCTGCCCGACGCGCAGCTCGCCGCTATCGGGGGTTTCGGTGCCCATTATCATGCGGAACAGCGTCGTCTTGCCGGCGCCGTTGGGGCCGATCACGCCGACGATGCCACCGGCGGGGAGGCGAAAATCGAGGTTCTCGATCAGGACTTGATCGCCGTAGGCCTTGGACATTTTCTTCGCTTCGACGACGAGATCGCCCAGATGTTTGCCCGGCGGAATCTGAATCTCGAATTCTTCCTGCTGGTCTTCAAACCGCTGCTGCGAGAGTTGCTCGTAGGACTTGATGCGGGCTTTGCTCTTCGCCTGCCGAGCCTTGGGGGACATCCGCACCCATTCGAGCTCGCGGTTCAATGTCTTTTGCCGCGCCTGGCCTTGCTTCTCTTCGATTTGGAGACGGGCGGCCTTTTGAATCAGCCAGGCGGAGTAGTTCCCTTCAAACGGATACCCGTTGCCGCGGTCGAGTTCCAGAATCCACTTGGCGACGTTATCCAAAAAGTACCGATCGTGCGTGACGGCCACGACGGTGCCGGTGTAATCGGCCAAGTGCCGCTCAAGCCAGTTGACGCCCTCCGCGTCGAGATGGTTCGTCGGTTCGTCGAGCAGCAGGAGGTCGGGCTTCTGCAGCATCAGCTTGCACATGGCCACGCGGCGGCGTTCACCGCCGGAGAGCTTGGCAACTTCGGCCTCTTTCTCGGGGACGTTCATCGCGTCCATCGCGATTTCGATTTCGCGATCAAGCTCCCACGCGCCGGTGGCTTCGATCTGGTCCTGCAGTCGGGCCATTTCGTCGCACAGCTTTTGCATTTTGTCGTCCGGCATCGGTTCGCCCAGCAGCCCGCTGATCTCGTTATAGCGGTCGAGCACTTTTCGCCGCGGGCGGATCGCTTCCTGCAAGTTGTCCCAAACCGTCGGCTGCGGAAGCTGCGGCTCTTGCGATAGATAGCCCACGGTGAAACCGTCCGTCAGCCGGGCTTCGCCATCAAAATCCCGGTCCTGCCCCGCCATGATCCGCAGCAGCGTGCTCTTGCCCGAACCATTGCGGCCGAGCACGCCAATCTTCGCGCCGGGATAAAACGACAGCCAGATCTCCTTCAGCACCTCCCGCGGCCCATGCTTCTTGGTGAGTTGCTCGATCTGATAGATGTATTGCCTGCTCATGTTTCGAACGCGACCCCGTGCTTTAGCTGAGAATCAAACTGACGAAGACAGTTGATTATAGAGCCGAAGCCGGAGTGGGAGAGGGGGCGAGTGGGCGAGTGGGCGAGTGGGCGAATTGTATTTTCTCCCCCTCACCCACTCTCCCACTCTCCCCCTCGTTCTTCTACCGCCGCTGCACATTCGCCGCCGTCCGCTCTGCCACGCGTTGACCAACGGTAGTCGAAACGCTCGCGAAGCCTTGCTTTACATTCTCGTCGCAGCGGTTCAGCTTCTGGGCCAAGCGAGGCATGCCGTCGGGGTTGGTTTCGGCGGTTTGCGAGAGCTTGCTGAGGAACTTGGCGGCTTCGGTGAAGTTGGTGTCGGCCGTGCTGCCGACGAGAGGTTGCAGCGTTTTCGCGATCAATTCAGCCCCGACGTTGTCGATGGCCAGAAACACATCCAGCCGATTGCTGACCTGAGTGCGGAAGTTCGGCGCCAAGCCATAGCCGGATCGCAGCAGCAGCACGCAGCGGCCCGCAATCTTGCGTTTCAGCAGCGGGCCTTCGTAAACGCCTTCGCCATAGAGCAGGTGGAGTTCGTCGGTGCCGTAGACCAACTCGATGTTGCTTTGCGTCCCCTGGCCGTCGTCCCCCTTCCAGGCATACGGGCCGGTCCTCTGAGCGACCATTTGCGAGATGCCCATCAGTTCCCAGATGTTCACAATCACTTCGGGGTTGCGAATCATGTAGACGAACATTTCGGGGTCGCAATCGACCGACTTCGTCGGCAGGCGACGATAGATGCTGGGGCGTTCCAGCACCGAGAGAACTTTCCGCTGGGCCTCTTCGTTGAGTTTGTTGATGGGCATCGCCTGCGCTGCTTCGCGCTGCGATTGCAGTGAAGAATCTGCTGCATTCGAGTCGGCGGCGAAGAGCGAGCCGGGGAATGTCGAGAGCGCACCGATGGCGCCGCACGCGAGCGCGCCTGCGGATTGCAGAAACCGGCGACGAGCGTTGGTCGCTGGGTTCTCGGTGGCGGGCGTATGCTGTGCTGACATCATGCTGGCAAAAAAGTTCATCATGCTCCCCCCGAAGCACCGCCTGACGGAAAACAGCGTGGTCGCTGCGGCAAACTTTGCCGGTCAGAGAGATAATTCGGCCAATAACGCCTGGGGAGGCCAGTAAAACCTTTCCATTTCCCGGTCTGTAATGTGTAGTCGCTAGCGATGCTGGCGAAGTTAATCGCGAGAGAACAATTTCGGCCTTGCCTGATTCGTGCGGAAGACGAAGATACCGCCGCGAAAATCTAGTTCAGTGCTTAACTGTTTGTGATCAATGCCTCCTGCCGCTAACTTCCGCCGCGACCCTGCCCACCAGGCCAGCGGTCCGCGCGGATTCAAGCCGACGCCTAAACCCATCGTGCCGAAAGTTGTCGTTGCAGAGTCGTCACCCTGGAAACGAATCGCACTGCTGACATTATTGCTTAGCAGCGTGATGATCTTCAGCGCATCGCGGCTTGGTCCGCTCTGGTCGCGGATGTTGCAGGATCAATTCGCAGCGAGTGAAATGGCGGAGCTGGATGCGCTAGAACCGCATCTACTCTCCGCCAAGTTCGACGAGTGGCTCGCGCGCGATGAGCAAGGCCTGCAATGGATCGTCGGGGCCCTGATGAGCAACCGTCCCGGCGTTTCTTATGCCGCCGAGCAAGCGCTGCTGCGCGAGTCCGATACCTGGCGGATCAGGCCCAATGCGGAAGCAGCGAAACGCATCCTGCAGATCGCTCGCGCGCTGTCGCTCGTCGCCGATCAATTGCCCGCCGCGCGTCGGCCGGGTGTTCGCCGGCAGGTTGAACGCTTCGTGGCCTGGCCCGTGGAAGATGCCGTCGCCGCGCGCGAACTAATCGCTGCCTGTGATGCGATCATCGCGGGCCTTCCTCCGGCGTCTGCGGAAGAATTGCTACTTGCTGAGCGAGACGAAGCGGAAGATCGGCGTGTTGCACGGTCGCTGGAAATAGTTACACCGCCGCTCGGTCAAC